>JAADFV010000280.1 GCA_013152695.1 Chloroflexota bacterium
AATCCACAAGGCGCCGCACATTGTCGCGAGGGGTGGTGGGAAGGATACCATGCCCCAGGTTGAAAATGTGACCGACACGCCCTCCTGCACGCGTGAGGACATCGTCGATGCGAGCACGGAGTTCGGGCCAGGGTGCCAGCAAGGAAATAGGATCGAGATTGCCCTGAATCGCCCTGCTCTCGCCAATGCGCTCCCAGAACCAATCCAGGGGCATACGCCAGTCCACACCGATCACATCACCCCCGCAGGCAGCCACATCGGTAATGTAAGGCGCCGTGCCGGCACTGAAGTTGATCAGTGGCACGTCTGCTTTTTGCAGACGTTGGAACAACTCCTTATTGTAGGGTCGCACATAGCGATTGTAGTCTTGCTGCCCTAAGGCGTTACCGGCCCACGAATCGAATACTTGTAAGGCAGAAGCGCCCGCCTGCACCTGCTTGAGCAGGTAATCAGCCTGGACCGTAACCAGTTTCTCCATCAAACGTCTCCAGGCGGCGGGCTCGCTGTACATGAGAGTCTTGACTTTGGCATAGTTTTTTGAGCCGCCCCCTTCGATGGCATAACTGGCCAGGGTGAAAGGGGCACCGGCAAAGCCGATCAAAGGAATCCCGCGCGGGGTCAGTTCGGCGCTGACGAGTCGAATCGCTTCCAAGGTATACTGCAACAGCGTCTCTTCGGCCGGTGGCACGGCCAACAAATCGATGTCATGGGTGGTGGTAAGAGGATTGTCGAAACGAGGGCCTTTGCCGGGGATGAAGTCGAGATGGAGCCCCATCCCCACGAGAGGAGGCAAAATATCGGCGAAAATGATGGCAGCATCCATGCCGAATGCGTCGACGGGCTGTAAAGTCACCTCCGCGGCCAAAGCAGGCGTCGTGATCATCTCGATCATGCTGTGGCGCTCACGGATTGCCCGATATTCGTGCATAAAACGGCCGGCCTGGCGCATGAGCCAGATCGGGGTATAGGGAACAGGTTGGCGACGACAGGCTGCCAGGAAGGGAGTAGATTGCGTTGTCATCAATTCTGCTCCTGTAGCCAACGGGCCGCGTCTTTAGCATGGTAAGTGAGGATGAGGTCGGCACCGGCACGCTTGATCCCCAGCAGTGTTTCGAGCACGACCTTTTGTTCGTCGAGCCAGCCGTTCGCCGCCGCCGCTTTAATCATAGCGTATTCACCACTGACATTGTAAGCAGCCAGGGGCAATTCGGGGAAAGCCGCCCGCACCCGCGCGATGACATCTAGATAGGCCAAAGCAGGCTTCACCATGAGGAAATCAGCTCCCTCTTCCACGTCGAGGGCGGCTTCGCGCAAGGCCTCGCGCGTGTTGGCTGGGTCCATCTGGTGCGACTTGCGATCGCCAAATTGAGGCGCACCCTCGGCAGCATCCCGGAAAGGTCCGTAATAAACCGATGCGTATTTCACAGCATAAGACATGATCGCAAGCTGCGTAAACCCAGCCTGATCCAAACCCTGACGAATGGCCTGAACCATCCCATCCATCATACCACTGGGAGCAACGATATCGGCGCCAGCCTGGGCATGAGAAATGGCCGTGCGGACGAGAATGTCGAGGGTGGGGTCGTTGAGAATCTCACCACCGGCGCTAACCAGACCGCAATGGCCATGATCCGTGTATTCGCACAAACAAACATCCGTAATCACCACGAGATCAGGAGCAGCTTGTTTGAGGATACGAATCGCCTGCTGAATAATTCCATCATCAGCATAGTTTTCTTTGCCAACAGGGTCTTTCTCGGCAGGGATGCCAAAAAGAACCACGGCAGGAATACCCAGGGTGAGAAGCTCTTCGGCTTCGGCCGCCAGTTGATCAAGGGAAAGGCGAAACTGTCCTGGCATCGAAGGAATAGGCCAGCGCACATTGCGGCCATGCTGGACAAAAAGAGGGTAGACGAAGTCGGCAGTGGTGAGTGTTGTCTCGCGTACCATGCGCCGGATCGTTGCAGTGCGGCGCAGGCGACGAGGTCGGACGGTTGGAAAGGTAGACATGGGATCAGATGTGGAAGGGTGTGGTGATTGAACGATGTTAATCGTTGGGGTCCTTACGAGGTGCGTAGTTGAAGCCATTCTCAGTTCTCGGGCGTAGAGCGTTTCGGGATTGGAATCGATGTCAAATATTCTGTAAGAGCCTGGAGCAAATCAGGAAGAGTATAGCGACTGGGCATGACATGTACGGCTAAGTCGTACTTCTGGCATGCGCGTGCCGTTACCGGCCCGATACAGGCAATGACAGCTTGGCGTAAATGAGTATGGATGATTGGCGTTGGTTCGGTGATCTGCAGAAAATTGCGGACACTGGAAGGGCTGGCAAAGAGGATAGCATCGAAGCCCTGACTCAAGGCAGACAGGGCCTCGGCTGAGGGTTGGGCAGGGAGGATGTCGTAAATAGGAATGTCATCGACGTGGGCGCCTTGTTGGCGTAAGCTCTCAGCAAGCTCGGGCCGGCCCAGGCGTGAGCGAGGCAACAAGATACGTTGATCTTGCACTTGCCCCAAGCCCGCGGCGAGCGCCTCTCCCCTAAACTCTTGGGGGACGAAATCGACGTGTACACCCTGTTCCGCCAGATGTTGTGCCGTAACCGAGCCGGTAGCAGCGACATGCGGCAAGGTGGCAGGCAAGTCTTGCTGCTGCAAGTGATGAAAGAAGAATCGAACAGCATTAGCGCTACTGAACAACACCCAGTCATAGTGCGGTAAATCACGCAGGGCTTTTTGTAATTCGGGAGAGGACAGAGGTACGAATTGGATGGTGGGAAAGACAAGGGGCGTGGCACCCAGGGCCTGTAACTGCCTCTCCGTCTCCAAACCCTGTTCAGAAGCGCGAGTGATTACCACACGTCTTCCCGCCAACGGCTTAGACGACATAGGTCAGCATCTCCCGCGCCCCCTGACTGAGCGCTTGCTTGGCCAGGTCTTCCCCCACCGACTCTGGTGAATCACCCCTGCCTTCCACCCGGATCAGCCTGCTGCCGTCGGGTGTAGCCACAAGACCAATAAGATGAATAGTCGACGTTGGTGGCGGGGCAAAGGCCCCTACCGGCGTCGAACAGCCAGCATCGAGGGCGTGCAGGAAGGTGCGTTCGGCTGTAGCAGCCGCAGCTACCTGGGGCTGGTGAATGGTTTGTAAAAGCTCCAGGGTAGCTTCGTCGTCGGCCCGGCATTGTACAGCCAATACGCCTTGTCCAGGTGCAGGCAACATCACATCGACAGGCAGATACTGGCTAAGAGCGCGATCCAGACCCAAACGCAAAAGCCCGGCTGCCGCCATAATGGCAGCGTCATACTGCCCCTCCTGCACTTTACGCACCCGAGTTTCCACATTTCCCCGGATCGATTTTACTTGCAGATCCGAGCGATAATGCAACAATTGCGCCTGGCGACGTAAGCTGCTGGTTCCCACCACCGCTCCTGACGGTAATGTCTCCAGCGTCCACCCATCCCGCGCCACCAACACATCTCGCACATCTGCTCGCCCCACCAAGGCACCCAGCGTCAATCCCGGCGCGTTTTCCACCGGCAAATCTTTAAGTGAGTGCACAGCCAGGTCGATTTCGCCACGCCGTAAGGCTTGTTCCAGCTCCTGGGTAAACAGCCCCTTGCCGCCAATTTTAGGCAAAGCCACGTGCAAGGTCTTGTCACCCTGGGTGACAAAAGGTCGGGTTTGGCAAGAAAGATCGGACCAGGATCGCTGCAGCAAGGCAACGATATGCTCGGTTTGCCACATAGCCAGTCTCGATGTACGGGTTCCAATGATGAGTGTCTTTTTCATGAATGTTGTCTAGGGGAGTGATGCAAGATTGAAGAGATCGCGGACAGCTTCCGCGTACGGCTCCACCTCGCCTTTGGCTGCTTTCTGGCGCAGGCGCAGGGTGGGTTCGTGTAAGAGTTTGTTGATCAAAGCCTGGGAAAAACGTTGTAGCTGCTCCTGGGTGGATTCGTCGATATCCCCCATGTAGCGCATGGTGCGTTCCAGTTCCGAAATACGAATGGCATCTGCCTTTTGTCGCAGCTCCCGGATGAGGGGACGGACCGTTAATTCCTGCAATTCTGTGTCCAACTGGGTAAGTTCTTGGGCAATGATATCTTCGACCGATTGTTGCCGTGCTGCCAAACCGCGATCGACATCTCGCTTCAACTGATCGATACCGATGAGCTGAAAATCGGAGAAGGCACCGGCATCGGCACTGATATTTTGGGGTACTGCTATGTCGACGGCCACCAGGGGGCGGTCCCCTCGTCTGGCCATAACCTCACGCAGCAAGTCATTGTCTACCAGTGCTTCGGGGGCCCCCGCTGCACTGAGTACGATATCGGCCCAGCTCAAAGCCTCGACAAGCTTATCCAGTCCCCAAAGCTGATAACCATATTCCTCGGCTTCGGCGGCAGCTCGCTCGACACGCCGGTTGGCGATACCGATATGATGAACACCGCGAGCCCGCAGCGCTTTCAGGGCGAGCCGGCCCATATCACCATAACCAATGACGAGGGCGTGCACATTCTGCGGCTGCTCCACATGCTGCAACAGGACGTTGATTGCCACCGAGCTCATGCTGGCAGAGTGGCGACTGATCCCGGTTTGCGTACGTACACGCTTACCCGTACGTACGGCTGCCTGGAACAATGTGTACAGGTGCCGGCACACCGTCTGCTCGCTAATGGCCTGCTCCCAGGCATCCTTAACCTGCCCCAATATTTGCGATTCCCCCAGCACCATCGACTCGAGGCCTGCGGCCACGCGCAATAAATGGGCACAAGCCTGCTCATCCTCGTATTGTCTGCCTTCCCTTCGTAAAGCAGAAACAGGAGTGGCAGTAAGTTTGCTGATCTGGCTGAAGAGATCATCCACGCTTAGAGGAAACTGAACTGTGTTGAGGTAGAGCTCAATGCGATTGCAGGTACTCAGGCTGACAAATCCTGGAACGTGACGGTACTCTCGGCGGATCTGGGCAACAGCCTGGGCAATGGCACTGCGGAGTTCGACGGGGGCAGTCTGGTAAGACCAGCTTAGGCAAACAATGTGTGGTGTAGACATGGGGCTCAATTCAAACCATTTCGGGAGATGAGGGGAAAGTCAGGAGGAAATCTTGAGAAAGGGGGGTGGAGCCAGATCAGAGCTGGTGGGAGCCTCGTAATCTTTGGGAATATAGGTGCAGAAAGGCTCTTCATCCAGATAGTCGCCGCTCTGGCCGTAAGCGCGGGCACGACAGCCGCTGCACACATAACGAAATTCACAGACGCCACATTTGCCACCCTCTCCTTCCTGAGGAAAAGCGCGCAAATCCTGGAATACTTTGGCCTCTTCCCAGATGCTCTGGAAGGACTCCCGGCGAATGTTACCAGCCTCGACAGGCAGATACCCGCAGGGAAAAACCTCGCCACGGTGGCTGATGAAGGTGACTCCTGTTCCTGCCAGACATCCCTTTGTCATGGCGTTCATGGCCTCTCGTGACGCTTCTGTGGCGGAACCGCCGTGAGGATGCCCGCCGGCGTGCTTTTGACGATGATGGCTATGAGGGCGCGTGCGGAAAATCCCCTGGCGCCGTTCTTCAGCCTGTCGTTGCCGGAAGATGCGATGGTAGTGAGGAGCACAGGTAGCCTTGAGCTCGATCCGGCCTTCCATTTCCCGATCGTACATCCAGTTGAGAACGCCCTCATACTGTTCGGCATCAATCATCTGATCGTCGGCAATTTCCACACCACAGCCCACCGGCACCAGCAAGAAAAGATGCAGGGCAGCAACACCCACATCCAGAGCCAACTGGTACAGCTCATCCATCTGATGAACATCATGCTTGGCGACGGTGGTATTGATCTGATAAGGTAGTCCGACGGCACGTAGATGGCGCATTCCCTCCAGAGCGCGTTCGAAATTCCCTTCGCCCCGGAAAAAGTCGTGGGTTTCTGCATCAGCGCCATCCAGGCTGATACTCACCCGCCGGATGCCGGAATCTTTGATCTTGCCAGCAACCTCAGGGGTGATGAGAGTACCATTCGTAGCCATAGCCACGATCAATCCCTTGTCAGTTGCATAGCGGGCAATATCAAAGATGTCGGGGCGGAAGAGAGGCTCACCCCCTGAAAGAATGAGGATGGGCCGAGCAAAAGAGGCAATCTGGTCGATCAGTTCGAAGGACTCAGCCGTACTCAAATCTTGTGGTAAAAGCTGGTCGGCAACAGTCATACGCCGGCAATGGATGCAATGTAAATTACAGCCGGCCGTGGTTTCCCAAAAGATAAGACGGGGAGGTGGGTAGGTCATTAAGCATTCCTCGGATTGGGGATATACCCTTAATGGGTGTGACTCATTTGGCTTTTAATTGCCCTTGACAACGGAGGCCTAGATGGTTCGACCAACTCGAAGGTTGTCTGTCGTGTTGGGAGCAGACTGCACCACCGAACACATCAATGACAAATAAGCATGGTCGCTAAGCTAAACCTTGCCTCTTTATGCCACATCTTCCCTCAAATGTACATGATCTATATCATGATTACTAAAGTTCTTATAGATTTCTATAGATTCTAATCCTCTATTTATCTTACTAACACAACACAAACGGTGTACGAACCCCACCTTGCGCTTTCCCCTTTACCCTGCCTCGAGAACAGAGCTCTGAACAACTCGGACCGCCGCACATGCAATCGCACGAAAACCCTCTTAACTTACATTATAAAAGGGGTTGTATTACACCAAAATATGAGCATGATTATATTGAGACAGGCTTAGAGACTTTTATAGATCGACGATTTTCCTTCTGAAACATTTTTTGTAAGATCAAGGAGGTAAATGATGTTTGTTTTCTGGCGACAAGCTCATTTGCAACGCGGCGCCACACTCCCAGGCTATGCCCTCATTCTTATGTTTGTTGCTATTGGTGCGATGGGTAGTTTGGCTATGCTCGGCAGCAGTGTAGATCAAAATATGGGCAATCTCAGCAGTAGCATGCAATCCGTTGAGGCTGCAAGTACTTTCCTCGAAGACGACTTCAGTGGTGAAGGTGGGTTACTGTGGCAACAAATTTGGGGAAAATGGAAAATTGACAAGCATGGTAGGTTCAAGAGCAAGAAAAAGTGGGCAAAGGCTGTTACCTTCCTTGATGGTAATGACTATCAGTTTTCTCTCGATTTGCAAACCCTTTCTAAAAAATATAAACACATGTGGGATGTGAGTCGGGTGGTCTTTCGCTTTCAAGACCCCAAGAACTACTACGCCCTGGTACCCAAACGGGATGGCACCCTCGAGCTGGCGAAAATGCAGGACGGTGTCTGGCATCCCTGGTTGAACCATGCCTACACCGGCGCCAATCCCAATAAATCCCACAATTACCAGGTGAGAATCGTCGGCAATCATATTTCGGTTTGGCAAGATGGCTTACGCCTGATCGACTATACTGACCCAAATCCAGTACCCTCGGGAGGGATTGGTGTGACCAACTCCAATAGTCGCGGCCGTTTTGATAACGTCAAGATTCAGGTTTACGACCCCTCATTCCTGCCTGACGTTGATTGAGCAACTGCTGCGGATCCTAATCTGAACCAGCCTGAAGCAACAAGGCAAGGCTGGGAGATGGGTAGAAAGGTAAACCAGGAAACCTGTAAATCGGGACTGAAACCGTTCCCTCGTCCCGCGCTCACCCGTCATCCTGCTCCTTATGAGTCTCTGTCAGCGCCGGGCTCGACGCCAGAGCCACATTCCCCCGATCAATAACGGCACGAATAAAACGGCAGCGTGAAGGAGAAGGGCATAGGCCAAAGCCATTGGCCCCTCGATGCCCACGAGACTGAGAGCGACGACGGTGAGGGCTTCGAACACGCCTAGCTGGCCCGGGGCCACGGGAATGGTGATGCCACCATAAATGAATACCAGAACCAGGGCGGCATGGAGGAGGCTGGGAGGAAGGGCCAAAGCCTGGAACAGGAGCAAGTTGGTCAGGATTGCTGTTGCCCACACGGCCAATGACCAGGTGATTAAAGGGGGCAGACGCTGCCATTCACGCAGGGCGGTAAGGCCGCTGAGAAGGCGACGCAGGAGTTCTGCCCAACGACCGAAAAAGGGGAAATGCCGACTCAGCGCCATCAGCAGAGACTCCAAACGGGGTAATGCCATGATCAAAGCCAGCCAGGCAAGGCCTACGGCCAAGGCAAGAGCCAGCATTTGCGCCTGGTTGGTGTGAATGCTGGGAGGAAGGGCGATCAAGGGGAGTAAGATGGAAACCATCAAACCCAATAAGATGAGATCGATCAGTTTTTCAGCGCCAATGGTCCCCACCGTAGCGGCAGTGCTGGCGCCGCGATCACGTCCCATGAAATAGGCACGAAAGACATCGCCGCCGCGAAAGGGAAGGACGGAATTTACCAATTGACCGGCCATGAGAATACCCAACGTCTGGCGACGGCTGGGGATGGGCTGACTCGTAGGAAACAACAGTCGCCAACGAAAAGTCTTGGCCAGGCCATTGAGGAGGACGCTGAAGAGAGCAGCAGCCACCCAAAGCGGCTTTGCCTGAGCCAGAGCCTGAACAGTTGCCCGGCCATCGATGTTGTACAATAACAGGGCCAGCAGGGCCAGCGCCAGTACCAAACCGACACCGATTCGCCAGGCCCAGCGCCGCCGGTCGAGAGGAAGCAGAGAGCTGGAGTTATTCATAGCTCTGCTCCAGAGCGGGTCGTATCCAGATCACGACAGGATCGGAAGTAAGTTGCAAGGTGATACGCTGATCGATGATGCCGTCAGCATCCTGTTCTGAGCCATCACGCACCCTTTGTGCCTGATTGTTGCGATCGACCAACCACAGCTCGCTCACAAGGAGGGTTATGTCGACGGTTGCTCCTTCACTCCAGGCGACGATCGCCTCCTGTTTTTTGTGCTGAAAGCGGTAAGCGCGAGCCGGAGCCGGCACTTCAACCTCGCCCAAATATTCCCCACCCTGTAAGGCCGGTAGTACAGCCTTGAAGGCAAAATAACCCGGTTCTGGATGCAGATTGGCGCGCAATAAGCCATACGAATAGGGTTCTTCGGGTTTGTCCACCGCCGTAAACCAGATGATCGGAGCAAGACCGGCAATACGAGCGCGAGTGAGAGCGGGAGCGACAAAGCGTGCAGTCTCGTCCTCGCTGTAGGGCAAGGAATCAGTATCAGGCCCACGCGTGGGACGACCGATTTCGGTAAGAGCCAGGGGCTTGTCCAGGCCATAACGGGCCAACTCAGAACGCAAATAAGCTGCTTTTCCGGCTACACCGGGCCCGAAGGGATTCCAACGCTCGGCAAAAGCAGGATAGTAATGAAAGGCAAAGATGTCGAAATAAGGGCCGGCGCCGGCGGCCAGGGCATCATCGAGAAAAGCTGGGTCGAAACGGCCCCCTTCGTCGACGAAAAAGTCGTAAGAAATGCCCCCGAAGAGAACTATAGCCTCGGGGTCGGCTGCCTTGATTGCCTCGTAGGCGAGACGAAGCGACTCGGCATAAGCAGCACCACGGCCGCCAAAGCAATAGCCCTGGGCGCCAAACATGCTATCAGGCTCGTTGTAAATCTCCCATAAACGCACAGAATAGGGCGGTTGGCTATAACGCTGCACTAAATCCCGCAGAAAACGCTGGAAATCGGCCTGATTAGGAGAATAGATAGGGCCGCAAAACGTATCCGAAGCCCAGGTGGCGTTACCGCCAAGGAGGAAAATAACATCTAGTCCCCCGCTACGGGCTGCCAACAAGCGCTCGTCGGTCTCCTGCCAGTGATAGGTTGGGGGGTCGGTAAGCTCAGGCTCGATATCATCCCAACTGAACCAGGAGCGAGCCCAGCGAGCACCTGCAGCCATCATTTTATCGACCGCAGGACTGAAAATGTCATCACTGGGGTAAAGATAGACGCCGATGGTTGTGCTCGTGAGATCGGCTTTGCCGATCGCCACCGGCTCTCGCGCTGGTAAAGGCCCCACTTTGCCGCAGCTTGCAAGCAAAATGAGACAAAATCCACCCAAAAGTATCTGACCAAAGCGGAGGGTAATCGTGTGCATCAGTCGAGGTGAGAAGATTTCCCACATCATCAGGGACATACATCGAGAGGAAAGGCCGTCTCGAGGCTCCAGAGGGTAAATCGTGAAGGTGTGGGTAGAGGAGGAGGGGCGGAGAGAGGCTCAGGGCGTCGTTGATAGCGATAAATCACCGCCCCCGATTCTTCCTGCCTTTCTAGCCTCTGATATTCGCTAAAAAAGATGGGCGGCAGAAGATCGAGCAAATGGCGGTAGGGCCCTTCTGACATGACCAGCCACAATTCCTGTCCGGGCGAGGGTTGTGTCGACGGTAGATTGGGCAAGTTCCGGCTGAGAAGAGGGTACCAATTCAGACCCTGCCCCGATTGTTTGCGCATTTGCCGGTCATAATAATCGACCGGTGTTACGGCCCACTCGTCTACCCAGACCGGTGCTTCCTGGGCACGGATCGCCAGTTCGTGCAAGAGTGGACGCCAGGGCTCACGTTGGGGCATGGGCAAAATAAATAGCGCAAAAATAAAGGTAGCCACGACCGTGCCCACGGCCAAAGAACGAGGTAATCGCAACATAGCATAGGCGGTTACCAGGGTCAAATAAGGCAGCAGTGTCAGAAGCTGCCGTTTGAACGAATACATGCGGGGAATCGCCATGAACAGCAACAAGGCAAACCAGCCCAATAACACAAGGATAGCTAACCACTTTTGATCCCGCAGACGATAAAGACGTTTCGGCCACTGCCAGGCAAGTGCCAGCGCTACCACGACAATACTGATGCCACTGATACGCAGTAATGTCGTCGCCTGGCCAGGTGTTAGATTCAAACCCAGGCGATCCAATTGTACGGCCAGGGTAAATGCCTGGAAACTGCTCGCCAGGGCTGAGCGATGGGCAGCATCGATCCACAAAAGGTAGGCAGCGGCCAGGGCGATGATCTGGTAGCTGAGCCATCGTAAGGGACGAGGATGGCCGCTCGCCAGCCACAGCATTTGTACGGCAAGAAGGGGGAAAAAGGTTGTGTAGTCCACCCCCAAACCCATGATGACAACACCGACATACAACAACCCCCAGGGCAATTCTCTCTCCGGCTGCTCCTTGAGACCGTTTCCAGTTTGAATCCAGCGCCAGCCTACAAGAACGATCAGCAGGCCCATCACCTCGGCTAAAGTATACATGCGAGCTTCCCCTGCATACCACAGTTGCAAGGGATGGAGTGCCAGCAGGATGGCGGCGAGTAAAGCTACGGCGCCAAGGCGAAGCCGTTTGCCCAGGTAATAAGTGAAGGCAATGGCCAACACCGATGCTGCCAGTGAAGGCCAGCGCACCCACCACTCCTGTTCTCCTAGAGAGAGCCAGCCCTTGAGCATCACATAATAAAGCGGCGGATGAGGATCGCAAAGTTGTCTGAGGAGCTGGGATAGAGGCCAGCGCGCAAACCACACACTGGTTGCTTCATCCCCCCAAAAGGATGATCCAAAACGCAGCAGGGGCAGACTAAATCCCAGCCCCAGTGCGGCCAACAGAAGGTAGCGGGAACGGCGGTAGAGGATAGTAATGAGGTTAGAGCCAGTAGAAGGGATAAAGGAGGAAGACAAGGACGTAAATATTGAAGAAAAGGAGCAGGATGATAAAGGTGGGTAAGGCCCAGTGACGGCCACGGCCGCCCAGGGTAACACGAATACCGAGGAGCAAAGGGAGGATAAAAGCCATCAAAGCGGGGTAAATATAGCGCGCCTGAGGCAAAGAACCATCTTTATATAGCTCATAAACGATATCTTTGCCAAAAGTGAGGGCAAACTGAGCCAGGAACAGCAAGAGAAGCAAGAATAATGCCTGGCGCTGCCATCCCTGCAAGCGCCGACTAAATATCTGTGCAAAGCCAATCACGACGAAGATTAAGGCTGCAACCGTGAGAATGGCTCCGATAAGATAAAATGGTTCCGGTAGCGGTACCCGCATCCAACCAAACCAGCCAATAAAAGTACGAAGCAGGCCTTGGAGTGAGTCTCCCAAAGGAGCGGCAGCGATCTTTTGCCAGATGGCACCCGATGCGATCGATGAAAGGAAAGATTGCGGGATCCAGTTCCGAACCGTGCCTTTGATCATGAGAAAGGCGGCGGTAATTAGAGCTACCGACAGGAGGCTAGCGATGAGCAGGGCCAGAAGGTGCCGCCACGAGCGATCATGTCGTACTTTGCCCGCTGCCCACAGGGGAATAGCAAGGAGTAGTACCAGCACACTGAAGCCACTCCGTTTGGTCACCAGGGTAAGAAGGATCAGGGTGAAAAACCACAGAAGTGTTCGTGGTTGGGGGCCGGAGCGGAGCAAACGAATGGCCCAAAAAACGCTCCAAATCACCAGGGTTTCAACCAGAGGATCGTTGTTCACGGCGGCGTGAGCAGCCAGGTGCGAGGGCCACAGCGCCGCCATAGCAAGAGCAGAGATGGCCAGCTTGGGCCATTGGGGGAAGAACTCACGCGCGGTACGGTAAACACCCCATAAGCTGAGCCCGAACAGGAGGACACTGAGAAAGCGTAGCCGCATCAGAGCCGCGGTCAAAGGAAAGTTTTGTCCCCAGCTATGGAGTAAATCGCCGGCAATGATGTAGTAGAGAGGGAGCTGGAAAAAGGCGCGGGAATAGAGCAATCCCCAAATCTCGACAAAAGAGTCGGGGAGTTGCTGGGGATCCCAGCCAACAAGAGAGTAGCCGTACCACCAAAAGGCATTGTTCTCCATGGCCTGAATGATCTCGTGTTCCCAATCGAGAACGAGGTCTGGATTGTAGACCACCGGCTTGCCGAGGCGGGCAACATGCATGACAACTTCAAAATGACGGGGCTCATCAGGCTGCATCCAGGGACGAACGACTAATACGTACATGCTCGCCAGCACAATCCCCAACAGCCAGATACCCACAACCAGCGGTCGCTCACTCGCCCACCACTTTTGCCAGGCAGCACGGAAATCATCATCATGGCCGCGGGCACGGTAGTGTGCCCACCAGGCCTGAGCGGTGAAGACCAGGGCCAAAACCAGCCACAAAAGCGCCTGCCAGCCCGGTAGGTCTACCAGCAGAAATTGGCCAAGAGAGAACAGCGCCAGTCCACTGCTATAAATCCATTCGAACCGGGCCTCAGCCAAAACCCGACGCAGAGGAACCCGGCGCAGCAAGGCTTCGTACCAGGCATAACTTACCGTGGCCACGACGATGGCCATACCTGCTACCCACATGGCATTGTTGAAGAGGGAAAGCCAATCAATCATAGTCGCCTTGCCGATTTTGAGGTACGCACAAACAGGCCGAGAGCAATGGCCAGGGCAACAAAAAGCCAGGGGAGAAATGAGGGTTTAGTGCCCCAGAGGGGTACATCCATGAGGCCATGCACGAACATTGCCGTGAGGCCGGCAGCCGTTCCTGCCGCCAGGGTCCAGGGCAGGGCCAACGTTTTCTGACGTAGGACTTGTGCCAGCATGACAAAGACGTTGATATACAAGGCCAGCCAGGCAATCAACCCCAGAAAACCGAGATCGATACCCACCTGCAGAAAGATGTTGTGAGCATGCCCCATGGGCGTGCCTGGTGCGATCAACGAAGTGGGACAGAGAAGCGGCATGAGACGATCAAAGGTACCGATGCCAATGCCGGTCAAAGAAAAATCACTAAGCAAACAGATGCCCCGGCTCCATAACTCCACACGCCCTTCGAGACCGTACAAAGCAGCGCCAGAATTGACACCAATTTGATCGAAAATCATGCCGATACCGCCGCGACTAAGAACAAACAGGGCCGGAATTAGCAAAAGTGGTAGGATGTACGTGAAGCGACGCCAACGCAAAGCCAATAAAAGCACTGTGGCGACTGCAGCACCGAGGTAAGCACCGCGGCTCTGAGTCAACAAGAGGACGAATGCCGCGGCGATGGCTGCGAGCAGCAGAAGGGGTGGCAACCAGCGCCGTTGCGTCCAGTCCCAACGCAGGCCCAGAGCCAGAAACAGGGGGTAGATCACGGCCATGGTGCCGCCCATACGGTTGAGATTGACGTCGCCGGGTGTCAATTCCGCGAGACGCTCCAACCAGGGGAACAAAGAATTCGCACCAAAAAGCTTGGCCGAAGTGAGCTCACTTAGAAACGGCGCCACCACGATTAAACCCAGGCCAAACAACAACAATCCCCAGGCAATCCACTCAGGATGATAGGCAATCGGTGGCCAGTTGATTATGGCTGCATAGAGGCTGAGCCCAAAAGCCAGGTAACCAAGCGCCTCCCACGACATAGCTTTGTCGGTTGACACCCAGAAATTAACTGGAAGCCAGGCCAAGATGAGAAGGATGGGGAGATCGATGGGGGTCGGGCGAGAAAACCGCCCATACGCCAGCCAACGCCAGCCCCAACCGAGCCCAAGCATAAGAATAAACCAGGGACGCCATGCCTCCAGGTAAAATGTTACCGAATCCGGGGCAAAACGCGCGGGCAAAAGCAGTAATGCACCCCATATCAGCACCCAGAAAGGTTCAATCCAGGCGATGCGGCGAAAGGTTTTTCTCATGCAAAATAAGGGGAAAATGGTGATAGGCAGGATTGAGGGGTGACATTAGCGCTGATTATAACCGCAAGTGCAGATCAGGGGGAAATGAGAGGATATTGTTGATTCGGAGATGAGGCGCTAAGTCGCCTTCTGCCTCTAAACTAACTTGCGCCCGCGCGCAATGCGTTCCTGTAAATGCTGCGGCCACTGCGACACGTCTTCGGCGGGATAAATGCGCAAGGGAGGACCCTGCATCTGCAAAAGGTCCCGCCTTCGGCAGTTCAGTATTTTCCGTGCAGCTTCCAGGCCTGAAGCTGTCACTCCTGCGACGCCGTGACTGAGGGTACTTGCCCCCACCATCAACAGACCACTAATCTCTGTCTGAATGCGAAAGGCCCCCGGACCTACCTGAGACGGAGTCTTAGCGATGCCATAAAGGTTACCACGCGTGGCATTGATGAAATGCTCGTTGGTCAAGGGGGTGGCCAGGTTCCAGAAAACAACATGCTGGCTGATCCCCGGCACCCGTTTGTCCAGTGCCCTGAACATCCGCCAGGCCAAGTCCTCCTTGAGCGCTTCGTACTCTGCCGGCCGCTGTGGCATCTGCGCCCATTTTTCAAAAGCATCATACGAGACAAAGGTAAAAGCCTCGCAAGTATGATGCCCATGATGCATCTTGGACGGATCTTTAAGGGTGGTTACCGTGAGAAACATGGATGGGGGTTGCTCTGCTGTAAGGACGTAGTCACTTTGCCCTAAACGATAAAGCTGATCTACGTCTTCGTGGTCATAAAGCCAAAAGTTTCCAGAATCCAGGCCTGCTGCCCGCAAGTCCATGTCCACGGCAAAGAACAGGCTCAGGGCCGACAACGAATAGCGAGCACGTTTCAATTTATGCTGTAGACGGTTGCTCAGTTGCTCGCGATCGAGTAGCTTTTCGAACGTCACCCAGGGATCGGCGTTGCTGATGACATAGCGACTGCGTACTTCGCTCCCGTCTGCCAGGCGTACGCCCAGCGCCCGGCCATTTTCTACCAAAATTGCACTTACAGGGGTGCTTAGGCGGATCTCACCACCGGCCCGTTTTAAGGCACGGACAAAGGCACGGGGAATAGCAAAACCACCTCCGCGCGGAAAATATCCACCCTGGAAATAGTGACTGACAACGCCGGCATGAACCAGAGCCGAAACCTGCGAAGGTGGCAAACCATGATCCCCCGATTGTCCCGCCAATATGGCTTGCAGTAAGGGATCAGAAACGAAGTTTGAGATCAGATCGAGCCCACTTCGCCTGTACCATTGCAGGACAGAAAGGGCCCCACCCGCGGCGCCTACCGCATCCCCTAGCCCTTGCACCTGGCCCAAGCGTCCTACATTGGCCATCAAACGGCTCACAGCCGCCAAATACGCTTCGATACCGGCGGCTTCGTGAGGAAATCGCTGTTTCAAACGCTCGGCAAAGCGCTCCTTGCCCTTGGGGATATCAAAACGCTCCTCGCCTATGAGAATATGGTCGAAGCCATCGGGATTGAGCTCGCAAAATTCCAGATCTTGGGATACACCCAGGCCCTCGTACACACGCCGCAGGCTTCCCCCTGGATGCAGCTCGCCGACATAGTGCACGCCAGGACTGAAACGATAACCTTGGAGGGTAAATGACTGGGTCCAGCCACCTGGTATCTCGTGCTGTTCCGCCACCAATACGCGCAGCCCAGCTTGGGCCAGGGGTACTGCCGCAGCAAGACCTCCTGCACCCGAGCCGATGACGACGACATCATAATCCATAGCTTGTTCTCCTTCGAGTAAGCGACTCAAAATCGCGCCGATTAGTGTAAATCTTGCCTTCGTAGGCTAACAAAACGGCAACTCCGAAGAGATTACCCGTAGTTTCCGGCTGCAGAAACGCTGCGACGGCAGGTCAAAGTCTACCGTAAAACCCTCATGCGAGCAAAAATCGTGATTTTCCGGCCTTGGCATGCGGGGCGAGCACGAATTATTACCCTGCAAAACAAACGCCGTCAAGAATGAACTCGACGGCGGTGTTTTGGAAAGGGGAAGATGGGGTTAATTGAAAAAGGTCATGAGCCTGCTGGCCAACATGATGTCACCTTCGACCTTGATTTTACCGGTCATAAAGGCCTGCATACCGTCCAAACGTCCGGCCATCATATCAACATAATCGCTGGCGTCCATGGTAATCGTGAGCGTAGGGTTCTCGGCCACGCCCTCTTCTACGGTGCAAACACCGTCAGCAATATGCGAGTGCCATTGGCTGCCGCCCTCGCCAGTGAGGTTGTACTGAATCACCGCATTGACGCCTTGGGCCTTGTCAGGATTGAAAGCGCCGGGCATATCAGCCATCATTCGGCGGATTTTGGCATCGAGGTCAGACATGGTTAGATTAACTCCTTTGGGTAATGAATGGTGGGGAAGAGTTGGGAGGGTGGAGAGAATGGGAGAAATCGGCGGCGGGCAAGACTACTTTAACTCATGCCGAGAATAACCGAGAATGCGGCGAGCGACGATGAGCGTGTTGATCTGGCCGGTACCTTCGTAAATGTCGTTAATCTTGGCGTCACGCATCCATTTTTCGACCAAAAATTCGCGACTGTAGCCCATCGGGCCCAGAAGTTCGACACACTTTTGCGTGATCTGCGTCACGGCCTTGCCTGCCTTCACCTTGGCCATCGAGGCTTCGAGGCTGTTAGGCTGGCCCGCATCCATTAAGGCTGCCGAACGGACGGTGAGGAGCCAGGCGGCCTTGAGATTGGCCTCCATTTCCAGTAAATCGCGCTGCACTGCACTGAGGAGATGGCGAGGAGCACAGACAGGGGTAGTAATTCCCTGTTCTGCGAGCGCATCTCGCGTGAATTCAAAGGCAGCACGAGCAATACCGATGGCACTGGCAGCCACCCAGGGGCGACTGGAGTCGAAGGTTTTCATGGCGCCCTTGAAGCCTTTTCGACTGTGGGAATCGGGCTTTTTCAGCTCGGGACTGCCCAGGATATTGTCGTAAGGGATACGGCAGTCCTGGAAGACAATCGAAGCCGTATCACTGGCACGAATCCCAAGTTTTTCCTCCAGTTTCGTCACGGTCATCCCCGGTGTGCCTGCTTCGACGACAAAGGGACGGATGCCGGCCCGGCCCAACTTGCGGTCCAAGGTTGCCCAGACGACGAGAATGCCCTCGCTTTCGTGTATGGCAAGACTGCCGCTGGTCACGAATATCTTTTCACCATTGAGGATCCACTCGTTGGTTTCGGGATCGAGGCGGGCTGTAGTCTGGATGTTGCTGGTGTCTGAGCCAGCCTGGGGTTCGGTCATGGCCATGGCGCCCCATTTGGGATCGCCATGTGTAAACCGATCGAGAAAGCGCTCTTTTTGGTCGGGTGTGCCCACAGCCTGGATCGCGGCCCCAGCCAGGGCACTGGAAGGAGTGCAGAGATAAATGCCAGCATCACCCCAGGATAGGTTCTCGATCATGTGGATCATCCGTACCTGAAAAGTAGACTGCTTGCGCTTGCCGTTACCACCGTGCTCCTTTTTTCCGTCCTTCTTGATCTCGAGTGAACGCTTGAGGTTGGCCGCTTCCATCTGTTGCATGAAAGGCCAGATAAATTTGATGTATTCCCAGGGGCGTTCATGCTCGTGCTCGTCGAAATAACGCGCAGCCTTACGCATTACCTGTTCTGCCACCAGGCGGGTCAGATTGGACTGATTCAGCACACTTTCGGGGACTTCGAATTCGATTGGCATGACTGCCTCCTTATACCATAATGGCGCCCAAGAGGGTACTCAGCCCCCGGGCATTACGCAACCACAGTTCCACAGGATGTTCACGAATGTAGCCATGGCCACCGAGCACCTGGACGGCGCCGTCGGTTACGGTCAAGGCCATATCAGCAGCGTATTGTGCCGTGAGATAAGCATCCCGCACCGCCTGATGGCCTTTGTCGAGCTTCCATGCTGCCTCCCACACCATCAGTCGTGTGGCATCGATTTCAATCGCCATCTCCGCGATCATAAAGGCAATAGACTGCCGTGAGGCGATGGGTTCGCCAAAAGCAACACGCTCCTTGGCGTAATCTCGGGCATATTCGTAAGCAGCCTTGGCAATACCCACGCCCAGAGCACCGATGGCAACACGACAGCCATTAAGCACACGCTGTAAATCCAGCCCTCGTTCGCCTCCCAGGCGCTGTTCGAGGGGAACTTTGACTTCTTCCAGGCGTAAAGTGTGTGTTTTCAGAGCATTCATGCCCATCCACAAATTCCGATCCCCCACCGTCAGACCTTCGCTGTCGGCAGGAATGAAGAAAGCCTGGGTGCTATCGGCCTCCTCATCACGAGCATAAACGAGGAATTGCTCGGCCTCATCAGCACGAATGACCATAGTCTTGATGCCATCGATCACATATTCATTCCCCACACGCTTTGCTCTGGTCTGAAGTTGTCGGGGCTCAAAGAGGATAACGGGCTCGAGGAAGGCCGCCGCCATTTTCGGAATTTCGACGTCACAAAATTGGGGAAGAATGGCCTGCTTTTGCTCTTCGGTGCCGGAATGAAGGATGGGGAAAGCGACTAAGTTGGGGCTGAGAAGCTCTAAAGTGGCAGCAGCGTCACCATAAGCCAGCTCTTCGGTGTACAAAGCACCATTGAGCAGGGAATGTTCGCCAAAACCGCCATAGGCTTCGGGCAGTGAGGCAGGAAGGAGACCCAGCTCCCAGCCTGCCTGCAAGACTTCGACCGGTATGCTGCCCGATTCCTCTGCTTCGCGATAGATTTTGCGTAGAGAGCGCGTGGCATAGCGATGTACGGTTTCGGTCAGCATCCGTTGTTCGTCGGTCAAGTCAAAGGAGTACATGGAAAACCCTCCGGGTTAATGACCATTGCCAATTGGCAATTAGCTATTGGTAATTTTCAAAGATGCCGGCCGCACCCATGCCGCCACCGATGCACATCGTTACCATGCCGTAACGACTTTTGCGCCGCTTCATTTCGTAAAGGAGCTGCGTCGTCAACTTAGCGCCAGTCGCGCCCAAGGGGTGGCCAAGAGCGATGGCGCCGCCATTGACATTGGTTTTGTCTGGATCCAGGCCCAGGGTGCGGATGACGGCCAGGGATTGGGCGGCAAAGGCCTCGTTCAATTCGATCAAATCGATATCGTCCAACTGCATTCCTGCCAGTTTCAGGGCTTTGGGGATGGCAGCGATGGGACCGATGCCCATCACTTCGGGGGCCACACCACCTACGGCAAAGGCAACAAAACGAGCAAGAGGTTTCAGACCTAAGGCATCTGCTTTCTGTCGAGACATGATGACCACGGCGGCCGCGCCGTCGCTGGTTTGGCTGCTATTGCCAGCTGTCACAGTACCCTTTGTCTTGAAAACCGGCCGCAGTCGGCCTAGAGCTTCGAGACTGGTATCGTAGCGCACGCCTTCATCGACCTCGAACAGGGTCTCCCGCGTTTGCGCCTGGCCGTTTTCATCCACCCAGCGTTCCCAAACAGGGACAGGCACCGTTTCATCGGCGAATTTTCCGGCCTGAATGGCGGCGGCAGCACGCTGATGGGAGCGTAAGCTAAAGGCATCCTGATCCTCACGGCTAATGCCATACTGCTCGGCCACATTTTCGGCAGTGAGACCCATACCCATGTACACGCCGGGATGCTCCAACGCCAGTTTCGGGTCGGCAGCAAAAACCAGCCCCCCCATGGGTACGCTGCTCATACTTTCGACACCACCGGCAACCAGACAATGACCGAATCCGGCCATAATGCGTTCGGCAGCAAGAGCAATGCTTTGTAAGCCGGATGAGCAAAAACGATTGATGGTCATGGCAGGCACGCTGTCAGGAAGGCCAGCACGATGGACGATGATACGCGCCAGGTTCATACCCTGCTTGCCCTCGGGAAAAGCACATCCGAGAATGACGTCCTCGATTTCGGCTGCGTCCAAGCCCGGGGCGCGGCGGATTGCTTCGCTCAGGACCAGCGAACCGAGATGCTCGGGGCGAACGTTGCGTAGTGTGCCACGCGGGGACTTGCCGACCGGGGTGCGTACAGCAGATACAATCACGGCTTCTTGGGTCATAAGAGTAACTCCAGGTATTTGAGGAGAAATGGTAGTCAATAAATCAAATGTGTATGTGAGAAGAAGTCAAACGTTTTACATCAAGCTTCATGCCGGGGAACCGTTTCAAGACAGTGAGAAAACTTCTAAAATACCTTGATGTTCAATGTCTGCAAGACTTTATGCTCGCGAAATACGTTCGACAGCTGCAAAGAAATTAGTTGCGCAGGGGTTTGCCGGTCTGTAGCATGTGCCAGAGCCGGGCTTGCGTCAGCGGTTCTCCCGCCAATGAGAGCAATGCCTCTCGTTCGAGATCGAGGAAATAATCCTCATCCACCCATTGCGGCTGTGTGAGATCACCTCCGCAGACAACGTAAGCAACCTTATTGGCAACTTTAGCATCATGCTCGGAGATAAAGCCGGCCAAACGCTGCATCTCGATGAATACTTGTAGCGAAGCCAGAGCATCACGTCCGGCAGCGTAGCAGTTCTTGACAGGGAAGGTGGGGCGATAACCGCTGGCAGCCATGGCTAACACTTCGGCCTTGGCTTCGGCAATGAGATGGTCTTTATTCATGACGATGCGGTCACACTCCGTGAGAAAACCCAATTCTCTCGCTTCGGCGGCGCTGGTGGCGATTTTCGCCGTGGCAATGGTGAGGGCGACATTCTGGATGTATTTATCGATACCGGGATTCTCCAACCGGGCCGCAGGCGAAATCACACGCCGTACTAGCTCCTTGGTACCACCGCCCGCGGGGAGAATACCGACGCCGACTTCGGGTAGGCCCATATAAGTCTCGGCGGCAGCGACGATGCGATCGGCTGCCATCGAGACCTCAGTGCCGCCGCCCAACGTCATGTTGAAGGGAGCGGCCACCACAGGCTTACTCATGGTCGTAAAGGCGCGTCGCATCCCTTGCAGCTTGCGCGAAAGATCATCGAGTGTATCCCAATTGCCTTGTTGGGCGTTGACCGCAATCAAGAAAATGTTGGCGCCGGTGGAAAAATGTTCTCCCTGATTACCGATGACAAGACCGACAAAGTCTTGCTCCGTGCGTGCTACCGCTTCCTCCACAATCGAAAGAATGTCGAGGTCGAGCATATTCATGACACGACCATTGGGGGTAGCAGCATGGAATTCGAGTAACGCGACGCCGTCACCGATATCAAGTAAAGAGGCACTGGCATTGTTGGCAATGACGCGCTCGGATTTCTTCTTGATATCCTCGAGAATGATTATTTTAGGATCAGGAATAATATTGACATAGCCTTGCCCAATCACCCAGCGCTGCTTCTTGCCTCGATAAGTGCGATAAAAGCTCTTGGCACCAGAATCCAGCATTTCTTGCACCCAACTCGGCACGCTCAAACCCTCAGCCTGCATCCGCTTGACCGTCTTGGCTACACCGAGGATGTCCCAGGTCTCGAAGGGGCCCACTTCCCAGGAAAAGCCCCACTTCATGGCATTGTCTACTGCCAGAGGATCGTCGCTGATCTCGGGCATGACCGTGGCGGCATAGTGTAGAGTGCGTGATATCGTATACCACACGAATTGACCGGCTCTATCGGTGGCCTCGACCATGCCTCGCAGACGTTCGCGAAGCGGTTTATTACGCCACTGGCCTACGCTTTCGAAACGAGGCTTGGGCATGGCTTCATGTTCCATCGTCTCCAGATTCAGGGGCCAGTACTCTTTCTTACCATCGACTTTCACCTGCTTCGAGAACCCGACCTTGGTTTTGTTCCCCAACCAATTGCGCTCGACCATCGTTTGGATAACGCTGGTAAATTCAGGGGACTTGAGGATCTCCCGTTCGGGGTCATGAGGGATGAGATCGTATAAATTGGCACCGATATGCGCTAAAATGTCGATCCCAACCAGGTCGGCCAGGCGAAACGTGCCAGTTTTGGGTCGACCAATGAGGGGACCGGTAAGCAAATCGACCTCGGGAATGGTGTAGCCGTGCTGGATGGCGTAAGTAATGATTTGGGCAGAACCAATAAAAGCGAGACGATTACCGATGAAATTCGGGGTGTCCTTGGCGATTACGACACCTTTCCCCAAGACCTCGGTAGCAAATTCGGTAATATCAGCAATCACGTCCTCCGCCGTATCCTGCGTGGGAATCACCTCCAGCAGTTTCATGTAGCGCGGAGGATTGAAAAAGTGGGTTCCAAGGAAATGAGCGCGGAAAGCATCACTCCGTCCTTCGGCAATGGCATGGATCGGCAAACCGGATGTGTTGGAACTGACAATGGTCTCGGGTTTACGTACTTCTTCGATGCGAGCCATCAAAGACTGTTTGATGTCCAGGCGCTCGATGATCACTTCGATAATCCAATCAGCTTCACCCAACCAATCGAAATTGTCTTCAAGGTTCCCCAACGTAATTAAATCAGCAGTTTTGGCCGTAAACAGATTGGCCGGTTTGGCCTTCCGCATCCGCTCGAACCCCTCTTTTACGATCCGGTTGCGCACCTGAGGGCTGTCAAGTGTGAGTCCCTTAGCCTCCTCCTGCGGAGTCAAGGCATTCGGCACAATATCCAGTAAAGTGGTGGGGATGCCGGCATTGGCGAGATGAGCAGCGATAGCCGCGCCCATCGTACCTGCGCCAATCACTGCAACCCGACGAAATATTCGGTGCATGGGGCTGTCTCCTTTGACGTGCGAAATGTTGTGGTTATGATGGCCCAGAGAAAAATCGGCTCTTCTTCCTGGCCTATCAGCAGATGAGCAATTCCCAAAAGACACTCGGTAAACTAAGGTGTACTGGGATTAGCGCCAGTGGACTAACTGGCAAAGCAAATAGAACAAACGCTACCTTACTCATACCATATATCAGATTTTCTTGCAAATTCTATGACGCAGTGCGTAATCTTTATGCTGTCACGCGTTATCGACAATAAATTCACCGGAAGAGATGCCATGAACGGCTATGCGTGGGGGTTAGCCGACTGGAAGTCGGGCTCTACAGGCTTGCGGCCGGAGGACGGTCTGCACTGTCCTTGTTGCGGTAAGTTCATCGCATTACGGATGCGATGAACGC
>JAADFV010000281.1 GCA_013152695.1 Chloroflexota bacterium
GAGGGCAGGAAGAGCGGGTAAGTCTTGGCTGCTGGTATTGAGGATTACAGCCTCGGGGGGTGGAATGATGGTCGGGATGGGCTGAAGATCGAGAGGAGAGGGCGAGGCCATGACGAGAGGTTGGGAGAGCGAGGTCGCCGTGTCGTTCGTCTGGGAAGCTTGCATGGTACCTTGTGCCAGTACACCCCAACCAGCGAATGTGCCGGACAGTGCCAGTGCCAGAAGAAGAGCACGGGCGGCAACGGGTTTTTGTCGTGAACGAGAGCGTTTAGCCATGGCAAACTCCAGTGTCAAGGAGGAAAAGAGGAAGGAAGGGAGGAAGGGTGGGTTCAGTCGTGGTCATATTCACGGTCTTCGCCATCTTCGTAGACACGGCCTTGATCACTGTCAGAGAGGTGGTTTTCATCATCTTTGTGGGCGTTATCTTTGTCGTGCTCATAGGCTCGGTCTTCATCGTCTTCATAAGCACTGTCTTTGTCGTGCTCATATTCGCCCTCATCATCACCTTCATAGGCAAAGGGGGCAGGATCGCTACTGCTATTGAAGGCCAGGGAGCCGCTGAGTTGATCGACCTGACTTTGCAGTAGCTGGATGGCTTGATTGCTTTCTTCCAAGCGTTGGCGATAAAGCTCTTCACGTTGCCTGAGCTGTTGGTTTTGGTCCTGTAGCTGCTGGATTTGTTCGTAAGCTGCCTGCAACTGCAGGTTGGCTTGTTCGATCTGTGCCCGGTAAGCGGCTTCCCGATCTGCTGAGAGAGAAGTATCACTCAGGGCCAGGTCGCTGGTGCTCGAGGAGACGGCGGGTACGACCTCTGAGTTGGCAGCCTCTGTCTGCCGGCCGGCTGAGGCCAGGACTACGGCTGTAATGCCAATGGTGGCAAAAAGGGTCAGGGCGGTTGCGAGTAAAAGAGCGGTTCGTTGTTTCATGATGTACCTCATAAAAGAGTGTGGGAGGAGAGTATTCTCTGTAAAATGGGCGTTCACTGTTGCGGAACTGTGCTCAGCATAGCAAATAGGAGGCATAAAAGGGTTAATTTGGCGTGATTCGGATGTTAAGCGTATGTTAAGCGTGCCTGTTTACGTCATAAAAGCCGTATCGATCTCTCTCACCTGGCGTTAATGACTGTTACCTTAGGCTAAACAGGCTGGAGCTAGGACCGCTGTTTTCTCATCTTCGTTTCACTAACCCCCACTTTTCTGAGCATTTGTGTGTTTCGAAGTACGAAAAAGCTGTCTCACCCAAGCCCCCACCCCCCACTTCTTCTTCAAGGAGGTCTTTTGAACCATGAAAAGAATGATTGCTAAGCTACGCTGGCGCGGTCTCTCTTTGCTCATGATCATAACCTTTGTTCTCTTTGCGCTGACAATCATGAGTAGTAAACAGGCGCCTGTGCAAGCCAAGAGCAACTACCTTACGGCCTTCCGCAATACCTACCCCGCCATCACTGGCTCCCAACTGGATAGTTGTTCGACCTGTCACACCGGTATCCCTAATCTCAATTCCTACGGAGATGCTTATCGCAACTACGGGCATAGTTTTGCTGCCATCGAGCCCCTGGATTCTGATGGTGATGGATTTACGAACCTGGAAGAAATTCTGGCACTCACCTTGCCTGGTGATGCCAGCAGTAAACCAGGAACGTCTCCAACAGCTACGCCAACCACAGTGCCGGCAACAGCAACGACAGTACCGGCGACACCAACTTCCGTACCACCTACGCCCACAACGCCTCCAGAACCACCGGCTTCGGGCGAGTATCAGATCATTGGCTGGAATGACTTGGGAATGCATTGCATGAACGAGTCCTTCGCCAATATTGCCATCCTGCCCCCCTTCAACAATCTCTGGGCGCAGGTCATCCGTACCGGTCCCGACGCCGAAGTTGTAACCGACAACATCACTGTCGAATACAGTTTCAAAAACAATACCACCAGCGCCGACAAGACCGACTTTTGGCAATATGTTGAGAGAATCTTCGGCGTGAATCTTCCTGCCAACATAGGCCTGACCGGCGCCGGTCTGCAAGGCACGATGCGGGCAGAAGGAGACCACTTCGTCATCGAAGGTGTTCCTCTCACCCCCTACGAAGATGGCCAACCGCACATACCCCAGCCTTACCAATTGGCCGATCTCGTGGCACGCGATGCCACCACAGGAAAGGTGCTGGCGACGACAACCTTTGTTGCCCCGGTTTCCACCGAGATGCACTGTGACGATTGCCATAGCGACGGCCAACGTGAAGGTATTGCCACGGGGAATGTCGAAACGAACATCCTCGCCCTACACGACAAGGAAGAAGATACAGATTTGTTGTCGCAACGCCCCGTCCTCTGTGCCAATTGTCATGGCTCCAATGCTTTGGGCATGCCAGGCAATCCTAACTTGCCCAGCCTTTCCCACGCCATCCACGGCAAACACGCCGAAGAAGGGGAGGATGGAGACGATGACGATGGGGATGATGATGACGATCGCAGTCAGATCAATGATGGGGCTCTCGTTGGACAGGAGGCGGCGGAGTCAGGAGCCACCTGTTATCAATGCCATCCGGGACCGGAAACTGCTTGTCTGCGAGGTACGATGGCAGCAGATGGCCTCAGTTGCGAATCATGTCATGGCTCTCTGCGCGATGTCGCGGATGAAAAGCGTGAGCCATGGGTCGATCTGCCCAGTTGCGGTAGTTGTCATGGCCCGGAATATGGAGAAAATCCCGGAAAGCTCTTCCGCGAATCTAAGGGACATGGTGGCCTTTATTGTGAATCATGTCATGGTAGTACGCACGCCATCTTACCCAGCACCGAAAGCCGTGACAACATCCAGGTGATGCGTTTGCAGGGCTGGGCCGGCACCCTTAGCGATTGCCGGGTATGCCATGGTGATCAAGTACCTGACGGCCCTGGTCCGCATGGCATGGACAACCCCTATGCCGATCGGGCTACTCCTACCCCCACAGCAACATCGACACCCCAACCCCATCCTACGGCTACTCCCACGGCAACACCACATGCTACCGTGACGCCGCAAGCTACTGCCACCCCAGCCAATAATTCACTCCTCGTGCGACTTGATCCCAAAAATAGTGAAGTTTCTTCCGGGGCCGTGTTCCAACTGGAGCTGAAGTCGGCCCCAGCAAGGGTGGCGGGATTCGAGGTTACCGTACATTTCGACCCCACCATCCTCCAGGCGCAAGCGGCTATTCTCGGCAATTGGCTAGACGGTACCGGACGCACAGCCGGGCTCCTAGGCCCCACCATCGACAATGAGGCCGGGATCATTCGCTTTGGCGCCTTCAGTTTTGGCGATGGCGTCATTCCCCAAGAGGAAAGCCAACTGGCCAACTTCCGCTTCCTGGCCCTTGCACCCGGCCACACCGAAGTCACCTTCGAAGCCAAATTAACCGATCCTTCAGGCCAACCCCTCCCGCTTACGGCGCGGGGAGCCATGGTAACGGTACGAGAACAACTTCCAGGCGATCTCAACAACGATTGTGTCGTAGACGTCTCCGACATCATGCTGGTCGCCACCCTCTGGGGTGTCACAGCAGATGATGCCCGCTGGGATGCAACCTTCGATATCGTTCCTGATGGAATCATCGACATCGAAGATATCATGGCCGTGGCGACTCATTGGGGTGAAAGCTGTGGCGAGTATTCCTCTGCAACTGCTGTTTCGACTGCCTTGGCCTCTACCGATCAAGCGACGAAACTGGCAGTGAAACCGCAAAACAGTTCTTATTCCCTGAACGAAAAATCGTTCAGCGTGGCTCTGGTGGTTGCCAATGCGCAAGAGCTTGCCAGTTATGAGACGACCCTCTCCTATGATCCAGCGGTCGTGCAGTTGCTGAGCGTGGAAATGAGTGATTGGCTGGCCAGTACGGGT
>JAADFV010000282.1 GCA_013152695.1 Chloroflexota bacterium
CCGTCCATGAATGGCGAGATTCTTCGCTGGAATTGGCTTGGCGATGCCCGTTTCGGCGTCAAAATGCTTGTCTCTTTGATGTGGGGTGGCTTCTGGAACCCGTTCAGAATGACAGGCAGCGCCGGGTGAACCCGGCTTCAGATGTCGCCACACTCGCCAAGCCCCCTTGAGGGGGCGCCGTTTTGTAGCCGGGCGGCTTTCAGCCCCCGGTGGCCGCAGGCCCCATAGCCCCGATTTCAATCGGCGGGACGGCTCGAAGCCTCGGGTTCCGTCGGGGATTGATCTCCTGCTTCGAATATCCTGTGATACAGATCCGGGCCATAGCTGGTTGGCAATGGTGCCCCTTCAAGGAGTTTGAACGTGCGTTCGCCACCGGTCTTCCTTTCCGCCCGCAAGAAGATCGCATTTCCCATTTCCTTTTCAAGAAACCCGTGTGCAAATTCATAGAGATGCGTTACAAAGAAGACTTTGATGCGCCGTTCCAGCAAGGCGCTGACGATTTGCCGGGCGATCTCCGAGCCTTCATGCTCGTTGGTGGCAGCAAAGGACTCGTTGAACAGGCCCATCGCATCAGGCGCGAGGGCATCCACAATAGCACTCATCCGCCCCAGTTCTTCATCCAGCTTGCCGCTTTCCATGGATGCGTCTTCTTCCCGCTTGTAGTGCGTAAAAAGACCACGGCACAGATTGGCCGAAAATGATTCCGCCGGCACAAACATGCCACATTGCATCATCAATTGCGCCAAACCGATGCTGCGCAAAAACGTGGATTTTCCGCCCTGATTCGCCCCCGTGATAACGATCAGCTCTTTCCCATCGGCGGCGACATCATTGCCCACCACTTTCTGTTGTATGGTAAGTGCCAGGGTCACGTCGTACAAGCCCTTGCACGACAGCCGGCGCTGGCTGGCCGGTGCCGGTTCGGGGAAAGTGATGGCTTCTCCCAGTTGGCTAAGTTGTGCGGCCAAATTCAGGCAACCGATGTAAGATGCCAGTTCCAGCCGCAAGATGTTTAAAAAGTTTTCAACGTGCTCGGCGGCCTGAGCGACGGCGTTGGCTATCTGGCTAATGCCTCGATTTTTCAATTCTTCGAGGGCTCTCGCTCCATTCGAATCACGGGGAGGAAGGGTATACGAGTAGACGGGGGAGCGGTGGGCGATGATCCGCTGTAGCCAATTCCCGTTGTACTGGGATTGACGAAGGACATAGTTCATGCCTTCATTTCCCTTTCCCAATTCTGCGCTGACCAAAGCGCCCCCGCGGAATTCAAGCGCTTTGAGATGGCCTTCTACAGCGGCGAGATACCCTTCTTCCAATTCCTGCTGAATCATCACAAAAAATCGGCGAAAGCCCGCGGATTCGAATTTGTCTGCGTGGGCATCGGCAATTCTTTTCAACTCCTTGAGCAAGCCAACATACACCTTCAGCATATCTCTGGCCCCGCCCAGGATACTACCTGGATATGTGCCGAAAATACCCAACCACAGCCCCCGTTTACTCTCAATGGCCTGGATCGGAATCTGATATATTTCCCGGATAACTTCTGCGTTCTGCAGACAATCTCTGAGAATGTCCTGCCGGTAACGAATCTCCTGCCGGTCCGTCAAGCCGGATAAAACGACCTGTTTGACCACGTCGAACACGAATGCATCGTCCTGCGCCATGGCGTTAAACAGCGTGTTCAGTTCCAGATCCTGCACCAGATCATCTGCATTGGGAGGCAGAGGCTGTTCTGGGTCAAGATCTCGGTCGGAGTACAGTAACAATACCTTCATGGTTGCATGCGCTCCTTGATTTGCTCATAGGTCAGGCGGTGCTTTTGGGCAACCGATAGGGCGTATGCCAGGCCGTCGGCGGACTTTCGCATGATCTTGAATGTCCGCACCACCGGATTTTGAGGATCGACGGTACTGACCATGCTGACGGTTTTCTCGTTCAGACGCGACAACTCATCGATGAAGGTGACCCACACGCACAGGGAGTCCAGGGCCATCACGCGAGCCATGATCTGTTCGCTCAGGAAGACGGCATCTTTCAGGGTCGTGGACGCAAAGATCTCATTCAGGATGAGGACGCTATTGGGCGTAGCGCCGGCGAGAATGTCGTAAATGCGCACCAGATCATCCTGTAATTTGCCGCGCAGGTTGCGGATGTCCTCCTCCTTCTCGAAATGCGTCAGAATCTGATCGGGTAGGAAGAGACCGGCTTCGCGACCCGGCACCGGACATCCCAGGCTGGCGAGGTAGTGCAACTGGCCGAACATGCGGACGAAGGTGGTTTTGCCGCCCTGGTTGGGACCGGTAACAACGATGATGCGCTCTGCCCCCTGAAGGAAGAAATCATTGCAGATGACCGGTGTTTTGGTGCGCAGCACGGCACGGGCCAGCGCCAGGTCAAAACTATCCCGCACGAACACCTCGCGGCTCGTTACGCTCACCTGGGGATAGCAAAATGGCAGCCCCTTGCGCTTGATGTCGGCGATGAATTCCAGATAGGCGACGTAAAACTGAATCTCACGATCAAACCTGCGCACCTTCTCATCCATAAAGCGGCTATGTCCGCTGCAAAACCGGTCGAGCGCCACAAATGGTTCGGGGTACAGCCGCACGACAAACTCAAGAATCTTCGCCTCGATGTGATTCATGCCCACCCGCCCCCGGGGAGCGACCAGATAATTCTTGACCGCGCCCTGCCTGAACTTCTCGAAGACCTTCTCGATCTCCACGCTGTAGTCCGTCTCCTCTTCGTACCTTCGCACGCTGAGCTTGCCGCTCCTGATGATCACACAATACTTCACTCTCCTCAACGCCTCTTTGACCCCCCGCGCCTCTGCCCTCAGCGACTCGAATTCAGGCGAACGGACGTAGTTCGCCAGATAGTCACGGAATGCCAGAAGGCCCCGTGAACGCAAGTCCGCGTGGCTCAGGTCATCCGCCATCTCGGTCACGGCATCGCAATAGGCCAGCACCGCTTCCAGAAACCAGCCCTTCTTGTGATTATCAAAGTCCAGCCTTTCAATCATGGCCAAATAGCGGTGGATGACGGTCATCTTTTCGGCGAAGGCTTTGATATGCGCCATGAGGGCAGGGTCTTCCAAGTCCTGCATCACTTCCTGGCGGTAATGGATGGTCTCCACATCACGTAGTGGCGTGTAAAAGAATGGCTTCAGGTTGTATTCCTGCCGGCGCGCCGTAATGGCGTCTATCACCTGGTCCAGGTTCAGGTCGCTAAAAAAGGCGGGCTGCCCGGCTGTTTCCTGCTGAACGCCGTCCTTATCGAAGAGGATGCTATGAAAGGTCATGGTTGTTCCTGTGCTCTGGCAACAGGGTGAGTGACACGAGAGGGCGCTGCTCATGCAGCCGTTTGGTCAGCACTTCCACGGCCATTTTGGCACGATGGGTCTCGACGGAGAGGATGGTTTCCAGCAATTACTCAACGTATCTGACGGCCTCTGCGTTGGCGAACAGCTTACAGGCTGGACGCACCTGAACACGTGAAAAGGGTTGACGGCAACACGGGCAGAAGAACAGCCGTGAGGGAGAGCGTGGGCGCCCGTCCGCCATCTTGCAACCTCCAAACAAAAAAACCTCTACAGAAGCGCGGCTTCTGTAGAGGCCATCAACCTGAAGGGTGTTTAAGGGCGAGCCTCATCGCCCGATCTAATAGCATATTCTACACTGGCATCATATCCTATGATAGAGGATATGACAAATTCCATCCCGAAAAAGGGTGTGCGTCATCTTTCAGGAAGTGTGCCATAGCGCCAGGAGCCGTTCGAGCCATAAAAGGTGCTAGCGAAGCTCTACGCCAGTGCTTCCTCAAACATTCCAATAATCGTTTCCACATTCTCAATTCCTACCGACACC
>JAADFV010000283.1 GCA_013152695.1 Chloroflexota bacterium
AGGCATCGCCCGCGGTGGTGAGGGTGAGAGGGAGGGTGGGGCTGATGGCCCAGGTTTGGGAAGCCGTTGCCGAGACGCGCAGGGTATCGGTCATCACCGCCAGGTTGTTCAGGTTCAAGGTGTTGAGCGCCTGATGCCCGACGAAGCCGATCACCTCCTCTCGATCCATCGCGGCCAGCACATCCACAGGCGATGTGAGCCAGTTGGCCGTATCCACGGTGCCGGTGATGGTCTGAGCCGGGCCCGCGGCGTCGCCCCACCAGTTCTCCTGCGCGTCGATGGTCACGGTTGGGTCCTGGTTGTTCAGCGCGTAGCCGCCGTTGTCCATGATGTTGTTGCGCCGCAGTTGGGGTTCGGCTCCCTGAGAGGTACGCACGCCATCGGAGCCGTTGTCCGCGATCTTGTTCTCGCTCACCTGGCCCGTTGCGCCTTCCTCCCACCACAGGCCCGCGCCCTTATTGCGGGTGATGCTGTTGTCATGCAGATCGAGCTTGCCCCCCTGGACATGAACGCCGGTGAAGAGGCAAAGACTGTCGCTGATATTGTTGTAAACAGCAGTCACTGAACTATGTTCGATGTAGAGGCCGGTGCAGTTGCCAATGATATCGTTGGATACCACATCTCCGTCATCCGAATCGTAAAAGGCAACGCCCTTGTCCGCATTGTTGTTGATTCGGCTATTCATGACATACACACTGTCCGCCCGTTCCACCGTCACGCCATTGGACTTGTGGCCGGTAATCGTCAAATTCCTGAACCGGTTGACTCTGAGGTCGGTGACCGGGGAATCTTCGATGTAGATACCATCCGCTAAGCCATTGGTTAAGGTGCTATTCAAAACCTTGGTCGCAAGCACGTCCTTCAAATAGATCTGTGTGGCCCCTTGCTCCTTCAAAGTGCATTGGTCGATGGTCGTTCCCTCGGCATGTTCAATTTCGAAGCCCCAGGACTGATTCTTCTCCAGCACGACCTCCCGGAAGAGGCTGTTATGGGAATGTTCGACGGCAATACCTGCACCATCGTTTTGACTTATCCGATTCCCTTTCAGGAATTGGTTGCGATCCGAGCCATTTGTCATGCGAATGCCTGCTAAATGATTTTGTTGGATGGTGTTATTCTTGAACACGTTGTCATCGCAATTCTCCATCTGAATCCCCTCACTTTCGTTTTGAGAGACCGTGTTGTCCGATAGCTGCGAATGGGCAAGGCTGATGAATCGCATCCCTTCGAACTTATTCTTCTCGACGACGTTATCGACAAAATTCAAACGGCCTGTGGGATCATTGTTATCCACCAGAATACCTCTGCGGCCATTTCGACGGACCACATTTCCCTGTACGGTCCCATCCACGACACTCTTGCTCAAACGAATGCCATCAATGTCACTCTGGGTGATGGTGTTATCTTTCAGGATGATGGATCTGCCGCCATAAACGAAGATACCCACACCGCTTGTGGTGACCGACACTCCCGGAAGATAGAGGGGGCCGATGGTGGTATCGATGATGGTATTGCCCTCCACCGATACGCCTTGCGATTCCTGCACCTGGATGCCCGCGCCCGAGTTGTCATCCAGGGTGTTTTGGCGAATCACCGCGCCTGAGCTTTGCCGGGCCGCGTACCCCTCCAGCTTGATCCCGCATCGGTTGTTTTCCGTGAGGTCGTTTTCCTGGATGATGTGTTCGTCGTACGTATCCTTGAAATAGATGCCGCACCCCCCATGATTGGCTATTTTGGAATCGGTGATGAAGATGTCTGAGGATTCCTGGGCGTAAATACCGTGTCGTGTGGGCGTTTGCGCGTGCCCCAACAACTCGTTTTGTTCCACAAACAGGCCCGAAACTTTGAACAAAGTGATATCATCCTCACCATTTTCTTGAAAAACGTTGTGCTCTATCTGTCCCCATGAAACACCGGCGCCTTCTTCGGTTCGATAATCCTTCATGTAAAGCCCGCTCTCTCTGTTGGATTCGATCCTGTTGTCCTGCAAATGTATGTTCCGGCTATCTTGGGTGATGAAGACGCCATCGACATTGTGGGATATGGTATTCCGCGCGATGTCGATGTACGTACTTCCCTCCAGGACGATACCGCGAGATTGCCAGGATGTCTCCGATCCTGTGATCTCGTTATCGGCGATGGTCACCCAACTCAGCTTATCCAGCTTCAGGGTGACGATGTCATTCTTGTCGAATACATTGTGGGTGATCCGCCACTGGGGATTTGTGGAGGGAACCAGCCGGCTCAAGGCCAGGGAGACGCCCCCCTGCTCATTGCTAAGGATGTGATTGTTGGTGAAGACGCCACACAGCGCGTCTTGGGCATTCAAACCGAGTTGCTTGTTCTCTCGCAAGAAGTTACCGGAAATCTTGACTTCATCACAAGGGTTGGGCTTCGACAGATCCCCTTGGATATGCACGCCATCCTCTTCATTTCCCGAGATGGTGTTGTCCTTCAGTTCATATCCCCGGGCAGTCGTCACCACGACGCCATTTTCACTGTTATCGGTAATGATGTTATGAACCAGCGAGGCGGAGGCATTATCAGTCACGAGGACGCCCGTTTCATTGGAATGAATCAGGCAATCGGTCAGCACATCATGGCTATCCTGGCCCGACACCTCCACACCCACACTTTTATGCGCGTACTGGATGTCCAGACCACGTAGTGTCACGTGGGAGTGCTTGAGGGAAAACACAGGCTTGTCATCCTCTTTGGCCTGCACCACGGGCGAATCCTGCTGTCCGGCCAGGGAAGAAACGCCGGATAGAGGCTCGATATACAAACTCTTGGATTCGACGATCACGTTTTCCTGAAAAACCCACGGACACAGACCAATGTGATGAACATCCCCCACCCCGTCCACTGCTTTTTGGATGGAGTCGTATTCCTGCCAGGGGTCCACCGATGTGTCCCACACGTCGGCCAGGCGTAGCGGAGGCGAACCGGCCTGGACATTCTCCGGCAGTTCTTCATAGTCGGTCAGGGGTGGTTCCACCGGTTGGGCCGTTACCCAGGGCCCCTTGACCGAGACGCCGTAGGTGCGGGCAAAATCATGGCTCATGGAAGTAACGAACTCATATTCCACCCGCAAGGTTACCGCAGTCCCTTTGGGAATGAGCAGATTCACCGGGAAGTTGAGCGCGCCGTTATCCTGGGCGAAGTGGGCCGTGGCCAGCAAGCTGTTGCCCCGGTACAAACGCACTGCGGCCACATCCTTTCGGTCATCCCCTGTACCCCAGCCCTGAATCTTCAGCCGGGTGACCTGCCAGTCTGCAGCCTCGTTCACCGAAATGACCAGGTTGGCAATGGTCTTCCTGGTTCCTTCCGCTTCCTTGATGCACAGACGATCCTCATGTCCGGCCGCATGGATATTGAGGATGGGATAAGGATCGTAGTGGGCCACAGCCTGGGTGCACTGGGGCGATTTCCCCGTCACCGCCACCTGGGTTTGGCGGTTGCTACCGCTGGCCGCGCCCGACCACTCTTTGAAGATCCAGTTCCGGCAGGTGGTGCTGTTGGGACCGCCCGCGGAGGCTTCGATGTCTAAATTGGTGCCGCAGGTCTGGGTGGCCTGGGCCGGCGTCACCTTGCAGCCGTCATCGGCCGCGGCCGCGGGCTCTATCTTGGCCTGAAAACAACATGCGGTGGTTTTTCGCTTGCGGCGCTGCACCTCATATCCGCCGCCTGCCTCATTGTGGGTCACCAGGCTACCGGAGTCGGTGGTTCCCTCATTGCTGGGCGATGCCCCTTTGGTCGATTCCCCCACTCTCTCGTTCCGAGAGGTGGCATTGTGCTTATCCACTACCATCGCATCCAGAGGCGTCGCCACCAGGTCCGTCGCACCCTGCGC
>JAADFV010000284.1 GCA_013152695.1 Chloroflexota bacterium
AATGAGGTCTCCGAATCGGTCAGGACTTCGCCGAAGGCTAGTGCTGCTTCTCGCAGAGCGTAGCGGATAGGATAAGGAAGCCCGACCAGCAGGGCCGCCGATTCGGCTGCAGCCGCGTAGAGGATGGCCTCGTCGGCATGAGGCAAGGTCGGAGTCTCGGTTAGAGTGATGACACGACGTTCTGATAGCTGGGCCAGGGCATTGGCAAAGGCAGCCACCACCGCCGGATGCTCCGTTTCCGCGGCCAGGCCCGAGGCCTGACTAAAGCAATAATCACCAATCAGAATCGAAGCCCCCAACATGGCTCGAACATCATCGGAGCGTTCAAGGTCGCCGCGGGGTATGATATCATGGACATTGGTGGCCATGTACAACATCTCAATAGCGGCAGCCAAAGCCACTCGTTTTTCGATCGGCGTACTGCCGAGACGACTGGTTGCCAACACAATGATTGCTCGCGGGTAATGTTCGTGCAAATGTGCCTGTAAAAAGGCATCAGATGCCGAATAGCCGCTATGCAATACCTCCTGCAACCGCTGTCGCACCAGGTCCAAATCTTTCCCCAGAACTTTTTCCAAGTTCGATTCGAACATTGCTGTTGGCGAAATATTTTCGAGGGATATCTTTCGAGTAAGCATGGCTTTCACCTGGGGGACTTGGAGCATAATAAGTCTGTGAATCATACCACACAGGGGCAGGCCCGCAAAGTTCAAAGAGCAGAATGAAACCCCAATACTGGCGATGAACTAAACACGCTCCTCTGGATCGAAGAGACGTTTGTACTCCTGAATGGCGTAGCGATCGGTCATGCCTGCCAGATAATCGCAGACCACACGATATAAACCTTCATCCGACTGCTCGACCTTTTCCAGGGTAGCGGGAGGAAGCTGCCTGGGTTCAGAAATATAGGCCTGGAACAAACGCGTGAGGATGCGCTCCGCCTTTGCTGCCATGCGTACGACCCGGTAGCCGCGGTAGAAATGATTGAAAAGATGCTCTTTCTGGATGGCATTCGCCTCCCGCATTTCCCGGCTGAATCCGGCCAGATTTTTTCCCACGGCGCGAAGCTCTGCCACCGACTCGATATGATGACTTTCTAACTGCGAGCGCGTATATTCGATCGCGTCCTTCATCTCCAGGCCCACCAGGCGCCGGATGATACGAGCCCGCAAGAGGGGTGTGAGTTCGTGCGGCCTGTACGATTCACCGAGCGAATCCATCACCATTTGCCACAAAGGCTGTTTGGCCAGGTCTTCCACATGAAGAATGCTGGCATATAAGCCATCATCGAGGTCACTGGTATTCCAGGCCATTTCATCGGCAAGATTGGCAAGCTGACACTCCAGGGTGCCGGCAAGCTCAGGTTCATAGCCAATAGCATTAGTGATATCGTAATCAGTATCATGTTTGACCACCCCTTCACGCACTTCGTAGCTGAGATTCAGGCCGGGAAAATCAGGATAGCGTTGTTCCAACTTCTCAATAATGCGCATGGTCTGGCGCTGATGATCGAAACCACCGTGATCCTTCATCAGCTCGTTGAGAATATGCTCACCGGTATGGCCAAAGGCGGGGTGTCCCAAATCGTGGGCAAGACAAATAGCTTCAGTCAGGTCCTCATTGGCGCCTAAAGCTCGCGCCAGAGTACGTCCTAACTGCGCCACCTCGATTGTATGCGTCAAGCGGTTGCGATAATGATCCCCCTCATGATACACAAAAACCTGGGTTTTATAGGCCAGGCGGCGGAAGGCGGTCGTGTGAATAATGCGATCCCGGTCTTTCTGATAGACTGTACGATAAATCGCCTCCTCATCGGGATAGACACGTCCCTTCGTATCTGCACTTTTCATACCCCATGGCGCCAAAGTCTTATACTCGTGTTCTTCAAGAATAAGTCGCGTCATCATGATCGAAAACTCCATGAGAGGGGAGGCGGGAGTGGGAAAACCGAACACGCAACACCGGCCCTGAAGCGCAAACTACGGTGGGAAAAGTAAAAACCGCTGTAGTTGCGAAGGATCGAGGCCGGATGAAAAGATTCGCTTTCGTTGGCAGTATAGCAGGGGTGGGGGGGTATCTGTCAACAGTAATGACGGCAAAGGGGGGAGAAAATCAGGAAAAGCGAGCAAATGGGCCTCGCACCCCGCCCGGCAATCACTACTGCCAAAACCCCTCATAGGGACTATGGCGCCCTTCGTCCGCGCCAGGCGCTGCCCCCAAACACACTCGAAACGCTCGGAACCCAGGTGGACAAGCGCCGCCAGCGGTGTCACCTGTGTACTCAGCGCATCGATATGCCAGTGAAGCCGTTTTTCCCGGCGAAAATGCCGCAAAAGCCTGGCCCGTACGCCTCCTGGCCCCATTGCTGAGCCCACATACACCAACCAACCCGCCGGCAAACGCCCCTGCCCCAGCTTCCCCACCGTCAACGTGAGAGGTGCGTCGAGAAAAAACACCAGCGCATAACTGCCCTTCGCCTGCGCTGGCAAACTCACGTTCATGGCTTCATCTCACCTCTTGCCCGCAGGACCTGCACCAACCGCAACCATTGCTCAATGTCCAGTTCCTGCGCACGTTGCTTGGGCTGCAAACCGGCCGCAAGCAAGGCCTGGGCGATCTCACTGGGCGAGCGGTGCAGACCCGCGGCAAGACTGTTACGCAAAGTTTTACGCTTCTGGGCAAAACCCGCTTTGACCACTCGGAAGAAAAAGGGACGTTCATCCGGGTTCAGGAGGGGGGTAGGGTGCGGATCGAGGCGGATCACAGCCGAGGCAACCTTGGGCGGAGGCGTAAACGCCCCCGGCGCCAGACGCCGCACCAACGTGGGCCGGGCATACGTCTGCACCGACACAGCCAACAGGCTCATCTGCGGCGGTTTCGCGACAATCCGGCGCGCCACCTCCAGTTGCACGGTAAGAACTGCTCTTTGCGGGGGTTGCTCCGCCTCGAGAAAATGACGCAGGAGGGCCCCAGTGATGTAGTAAGGGATGTTGGCAACCAAATAATAAGGGGCCAGTCCCCCGGTCGCCTTCAGTACCTCGCCTGGTTCCAGTTGCAAGGCATCGCCCTGAATGATAAACACATGAGGTTGCTCGCGATAAAGCTCGGCTAACATCGGTGCCAGGGTTTCGTCCAACTCTATGGCGATAAGGCGGCCAGCCGCGGCCGCCAGCTCCGCCGTTAACGTGCCGGCTCCGGCGCCGACTTCGATCACCACCGCCTCGGATGACAGTTCCGCGGCCGCGACGATCCCTTTCAAGATGCCGGGGTCTATCAAAAAATGCTGTCCTAAACCCTTACGTGGAGACAATCCCCTTGCTTTGAGTAGGGGCAGAAGCGTCGTCATCATCATCGCTCGGGAGGCCAGTTCGGCAGTACATAGCGAATCTGGTAGGTAGGTGGCGGCGGCCACAGCAAATATACATCTACCCACTGGCGCCACAAGCGTAGATTATGGTCATCATAACCCAGGTCGATGTGCTTACCCTTGATCGCTGAGCCGGTGTCGCCGGCAAGGCCGCGACCATAGCCGGGCACATACACTTCCTGGCGCAGATTAATTACCGTGGGATCCACGGCGACGATACCCTTCGTCATGCGCAAGCCCAGGCGCGTACGGCCATACCAGGGCCGCGAAGGATCCACACCGGCCGTATCGGCACTGTAGGAGGTGGCAAACATGCGCACTTTTCGCCAATAAGTGATGGGGCCATCTGGCGTCTGCAGCGTTTGTGGCGTGATTTTGCGCCCATAAGCAATGACCTTGGTCTCCGGGGTAACGGCCAGCCACTCATCCTCCAGCTCTCTCGCTACTTCCTTGCCATCCTCAAAACGTACCCGGTAACGCA
>JAADFV010000285.1 GCA_013152695.1 Chloroflexota bacterium
GAAAACCGGGAAAAGACGGCGCCGCCTCCAACCGGCCTGGTTTTCTGGGTTACTGGTTTACAGGGTTACTGTGCTGCGGGTCTACATTGATCTCAATCTGTATCCTATTTATGAAGCAGGCGACTTCCGGTCAAATATGACCCTCGGCTCAAAAGACAGTTTTGTAATTGGCAAAATCAGGGATATAATGCTCAAGAAATGGTATCACGCTTTTTCCTCCGGCGCAAAGAGGATCGGCCCAGAGCTCACGCCGAGCCATAAAAAGCACAAGAACAGAGGTAACTGTTAGCGCAGGCCGTTTATGACCCATTTTCGTAAGACCATTCTTCTGCTACTTCTCCTGAGCCTTGCCTGGCATCCGGAGCGCATTGGCGCGCAGACTTCTGGCCAGGGTACACCGCCGCAGGTGTGGTTCGATGACGTTAGCTGGTTGCGATACGACGAGCCTATCACCTTGCATTATGATGGCGACGGCCCTCTCGATATTACCGTGCAGGAAACGACGCCTGGTGCAGAGAGGTGGTGGACCATCCGCAATGTGCACACTCAAACCGGACAGGGCAGCCTCTCCCTGGATATCGGCGATAATTCCTTCACCCTCCGCGCCAATGCTGTCGATGCCCTCGGGCAGAGTTCGGGTTGGGTCGAAAGCCAGCCTATCAACCACTACCGTACTTTGCTGCAAATCTACATGGCCGATCACCGTGGCCGCCGCCTGAGTCCCGTCGACCCCCATTTTACCACCAGTTTTTTCGCTTATCATCTTCCCTGGTATTGGCTGGATGATGCCAGTCAAAGCATTTGGGCGTACATCATGTATCCCGAATGGGTAAAAGTGTCGCCGCATTATCCCGGCTACAATGCCTGGCAGCAACTCAAGCCGACCAGCTATCAGCACGAGACCATTTCCGAACCGCCGACGGTCGTTACCACCATCTACTTTCCCCCGCTGGATAACCACCTTTTGCCAGAAGCCGCCGCCGCTGATTTTCCGGTATGGGAAATCCAGGGACGAGGACGACTTCTCATCATCAACACATATACCGTCTCCGGGGGTGCCCACCAATTCTTTGCCGACGACGAGAACACTGCTTACATCTGTCCCTTGTGGGATTTCACCAGCAGTGATATCGCTAACCTCAACCAACCCACACTCAGTTTCTACTACCAGACCAACATTGGCCAGCTAGCCGTGGCCTGGCAAACCCAGGCCGATGGCCGCATGCAGACATTGCAACACCTCCCCGTCACACCTGACTGTTGTTTCAACTGGCGATACACCTGGGTGGATTTGAGCGCCGTACGCACCACCCCGGGCCGACCTTGTTTCGAATTCACAGCCGGTAACGTCAAGAACGCCTTTCTCCTCTTCGACAACATCGCCCTCGGTTCCAGCCGCAGTGATCTTTCCCTCCGCCTTCTCCCGCCCCCGCAGCCTCCTGCGGCAGGAGAAGACTATTCTCTCACCTTTGCCATCACAAACCACAGCCCCTACACCGCCACCGCTCGCATTCAGCTCATTAGCGACGTCCTCACTGCTCCCCAACGCCAGATTCTCCCCATCCTCACCGCCAGCGAAACCATCAGCACCAGCTTCAGCATCCCTATTCCCGAGACGCAAGCACTATTGAACTACGAAGCCGTGGTCGGCAATCCGGACATAGATGACACGCCCGGCGACAATACGCTCCACGGCATTCTCATCCCCGATCCCCGGCAACTCTACCTGCCCTTGCAGATCGAATAACCTTCACCATGGCCCACGTTGTTTCATGAAACGCCTACGCCTCTGCCTTTGGCTCCTGGCTCTGCTCCTGCCAGCCTCCACCCTTCAGGCGGATGGAGGGCTTCCTCCCACACCCCAACCCTACCCGCCCCTCACTCTGCCTGCGCTCTCGAGCAACAGCGCCAATGCACCCAGCGATCTCGTGCAACTGGCGCCCTTCCAGGATGCCTTTGTCGCAAATGGCATCTCGCGCGTGAGGCGATACGGTTTCGGCAAGGAAAATGTGCTCTATGTGGGGAAATATGACGACATCTTATCAGAGATGCACACGCTCGTGGGTTACCACTGGCAACCTCCTCCCAAGTTTCTCGATATCATCGAAGCGACTCTCTATTTCGGCGTAGGTGACGGCGCCGATGCCGACATGCCTGTAGCCATTTATAACTTCAATTCACCCTTCAACGAAGAGACCGTCAGTTGGGATACCGCCGGCTGGTGGGGAAAAGGGCCGGCTAACGGTGTATTGGGCCCGGTCGGCTACTGGTCCCGCCTCGATGTCACCCCCTTGCTTAAAAATACCACTGATTTTTCCTATCTTGGATTCCGCATTCGCCCCACCCAACTGGCTTACCACTTCTACAAAGCCACCTACAGTCGTGAAGGCAGCCCTGAGCTGGCTCCACAATTAGTGCTGCGTTATCGTATCGACAACATTGCCCCCCAGGTTTGGTTCCAAGATATCAAACCCTGGGCCTCGACGCGTTACGATCGTTTCGCCATTTACGGCGTCGATGCCCCAGACCCTCGTCGCGATGTAAGCTTGGAATTGCAATATCGTCTCGATGATGGCCCCTGGCAGACACTAGACACCCCCTTTGGCAGAGACTGGATCTACTATCCGCCAGCACCGGGGAGTATCGCCACAATCCGCCTTCGTGGTCGCGATGGTCTCGGTAACACCTCCGAATGGGTTTACACTCCACCCATCAAACTCTACTCCTTCGATCTCCAGGGCCGCATCACCGATCATCGTGAGCGGATATTGCCGCCAAAGGATCCCAACATCTCCCCCGAACCCTGGTGGGTGAGCTTGCATGATGACACCCAAACCTTTGTCGCCCGCCTGAAAACCGTTGACAAACTCGCCGCCTCTGCCCATGTGCCAGGCTACGGCAGCTGGGAGGATGAACCGCTCTATTCCGGCTCACTTCCCATCACCATTACCCTGCCTCCGGCCGACAATCTCATGGCAGAAGAGCTCAGCGAAGACGCAGCGCAGTGGCGAACGAACGCTGAGGAAGACCAACTCGCTCATGGCGACATCGGCCAGGGACAAGGCAGCCTCAAGCTCTCCGCCACGGCCGGTCTCCGCCTCCCCGCCCTTTTCTGTAGCCAAACCTATTACGACCTCAGCGAGCTCAACCAGCCGACCATTGGGGTGCATTACTGGTATGGTAGCTACCCCCATGATCGTTATCTTTACCTCTTATGGCAGGATGACGAGGGCCATTTTTATCCACTCACCCGAGCAGCCTGGGCTGGCCCTTACGAGGCAGATTGGTATAACGCCTTTTGGAACTACGCCTGGGCCGATCTGACGCCCTATCGCAGCCGGCGCGGTCGCCTCTGCCTGGAAATGACGCGGCCCAGTTATTGGGGAGAATACACCGTGTTCCTAGACCGATTCAGCCTCGGTTCGACCCCCAGCGACCTCTCCCTGGCCTTGCACCTGCCCGACCCCCTCCCTGATCCCGGGCAGTCCTTTCAGGCCGATCTGGTCGTGCAGAACCGCAGCCCCTACACAGCCACCGCCCAACTGCGCCTCAGCCTGGGAAACGAAGCAGAAGAGCGCATCTTGTTACCGGTCCTGGCCGTTGGTGAGACTCTGACCCACACCCTCCCCCTCACTGTGCCTGTCGCCCATGACTTTCTGCGCTTAGGGGCGATTGTGGGCAAGCCGGAAATAGATCGTACCCCCGAGGACAATGAGGTCCACTGGCTCATCTTCACTGAGCCCTATCAACTTTTCTTGCCCCAAATTACTCGCGGCCCAAGCTGATGCGGCGGGGGATTTGCTCACCCGTCACCGCGAACCGATTTTACCGATGTGTTATCTTA
>JAADFV010000286.1 GCA_013152695.1 Chloroflexota bacterium
GTGTGATGCGCAGAAAGTTATTTGGCGTGGGATAATCTGCCCGCCAGCCTAAAAAGCAGAGATGCGGCGGCTGATCGCCGTAAAGATGCTCGAGCACTTCGATTTTCGAGACACGTTTGGTCTCAACACGGACACCCAGGTGGCGCTGCCATTGTTCACGTAAAAGGGTACTTGTTGCCCGCCAGATATTCGCCCTCTTACCTTCGATACTTTGTAAAATAGGGAGGCCGGCGCCGGCCGGATAACCGGCTTCAGCCAGGAGTTCGCGAGCACGGTCGGGATCGTGGGGCAGGGCGAGGTCAGGGACATGACCTGCCAGTCCCGGCGGCAAGAAACCACCCGTTACCGGCAAATTGTACTTGTCTAACAACATGCTTGCCAGTCGTTGCCTATCGGTAGCCAGCACAAATGCCAGGCGCACACGACGGTCATTGAAAGGAGGCTTACGCGTATTGAAGGTCACATAGCTAACGCTGAGTTCGGGCACCACTATCTCATGAAATATTTGTCGACGCATTAGGTGCAGAACTTCGCGAGCAGGAAGATTGTGCGCCGAGACGATGTCTAGCTCATCCGCTTCAAACAGAGGCGTCTGGCCCGACCAATTATCGAGTAAGGTCACATTGACACGGGCGACATTGCCGTGACGTACACCGTGATAAGCAGGATTGCGCACCAACTGAAGTCGTTCTCCCGGCTTCCACTCGGACAGTAAGAAAGGGCCATTTCCCACGATGGTGGCCGCGTTCGTCCACTCGTCACCACGATGTGCTACAACATGGGCTGGTACAGGGAAAGTTGCGCGATGAGCCATGATATAAAGGAAATCGCTGTTAGGGTGCTCTAGCGATACTTCCAGCGTATGGTCATCCAGTACTCGTACACCACGAAGTTCTTCCCTGTGACTATCGCCTTGTTGAAATGCTCGCGCTCCTTGGATATCGTAGAGGAGAGAGGCGTAGGGTGAGATGGAGTCGGGGGCCAGGAGTCGCTTCCAAGCACAGAGAAAATCATTAGCTTTGAGTGGCTCTCCGTCACTCCAAATAACATCTTTACGCAAATGAAAGGTGTAGACACAGCCTTTAGTGCAGACTTGCCAGCTCTGTGCCACATCGGGCACCACATCCATATCATGGTTTACCGTCATCAAGCCGCTAAAAAGCTGATCGATGAGCCAGGCATCTCCGCCATTATCTCGTCCAGGATCAGCATAAACGGGATCGATCATGGCTGTACGCAAGGTGCGGGAAGACCAGTCTGCTGCCTGACTACCGTAACGAAGTTGTTTGTCCAGGAAAAATGCCCGTGCGTAGACTTCATCTGAGCGCTCGTAATGCGCGGCCAAATGGTATACCAGTCCCAGTTTGTTCAGGGTGCGCATCGAGGACTCGTAATCGCCACTCTTTTCTAGCACAGCTAGGGCACACATGTAGTGCTCTGCCGCTTCCTCATACGCTTCAATCATACGGTTGGCATCTCCGGCCATGAGATCATAGGGTACGGCCCTTTCTTCTTCGCTCGCACTTCTAAAATGACGGGCAATTTGCGAAGCAAAGTGAGGGTTGTGACCGTGACTCGTTTCTAGAGTTTCGGCAATCAGGCGGTGCCATAGCTGTCGACGTGCGCGGCTCAAACTGGCATAGGCTACTGCTCGCAGCTTACCGTGGGTAAAATAATAAGCGTTGCTGCCTACTTCCTGCACAATATGGCGTTGGCATAGTTCGTCTATCGCCTGCACCATGGTCTCTTCATCATGTGAACAAGTCTGTTGGAGCAAGGTGAGGCTGAATTCCCGACCAAACACCGAGCCCAATCCGGCCAGTTCCTGAGCCACGGGAGACAACTGCGACAGCCGCGTTTCGATTACAGCCTGTAATTTGGAGGGCAGTGATGCCGTGGGTGATAACTTTGGTTCTTTACCATGCAGGTCCCAATTTCCAGATTGCAACCCCATGGTGACCATTTCCACAATGAACAAAGGATTCCCCTCGGTCTCGCTGTATAAAAAGTGTCGTTCTTCCTCACTCGGAGAACGACCTAGCAGCTCTGTCATCAAGGCGCCCGTCTCTTCCTCGTCCAGGGGATCGAGGGGGATTTCAATAAGTAAATGCTCGCTTTGCGCACCCCGGAGCAGGGCTTGCAGTGCTTTGCGCTGGGCTGTGTCTTCGGGCCGGGCCGTAAGTACAATCAGCAAAGGGGCAGTAGCATCATAGCGCAGCAAATAGTGCAACCAGGCCAGTGTTTCGCTATCACCCCAATGGATGTCATCAATATGCAGCAAGATTGGCTGGCGATTGCCTATACAGGCACGGGCCAAGGCTTCGAACAGACGTTGCCGCAGTATCTGCATCCCACCGACATCAGTTTCCACTTCCATCAACTGGCCTCTCCCCTCTGACCAAGCGGGCATTAGCCGCGTGATTTCATGCAACCAGACATCATCCAGGTCATGGACACGGTTCTGCAATGTTTCGCTTTGAAACAGGTCCACCACGGCGGCGCAGAAGGACTTGACTCCGGATTTGTAAGCGCGAGCATTTGCCACACCAATGCCTTGAAGCTGCACCTTTTTCGCCAGCTCCTGTGCCAGGCGGGATTTCCCCACACCGGCGGGCCCACTCAACATCACTACCTGAAGATGCCCCCTTTTGGCTCGTTGCCAGGCGTCGTATAGCTTTCGCCATGCTTTTTCTCGACCAATTAAGTGTGGTGTCCGGCCATTGGCGGAAGGGAGCGGCTGCTGGAAGTCACCGTTGAGCAGGCGGTGGTAAGTTTGCCTTGTATCTACACTCGGTTCAACCCCTAACTCATGATTCAATATCTTCTCACAGCTCTGATAGGTCTGCACAACGCCTGTTTTGTTGCCGTTTTCACCGTAAAGCTGCATGAGTAGCCGGTAGGTTTCTTCTCGCAGAGGATCGAGCCTGAGCAAGTGCTGAGTAAAAGTGATAGCGGGGAGGAGCTTGTGCTCTGCTTCCAAGTCCTCGACCAACATGATCAACGCCTGCATAAGACGTTGGTGAAGCCGCTCGCGAGCGCTCAATACCCAATCATCATACAGATGGGGCAGAAGCTGGCCCTGATAGAGTGCTTCTGCCCGGCGGACGGCCTCCTCACGTACAGGGGGATAAGCTTCGGCCTGAGCCAGTGCTGTTTCGAAGGCGGTCACATCCAGCCAATAAGGTGCATCTTCTCGCCATCGCACGCTTCCTCTTGTGATGTGCAGATACTTCTCGCTTTCGGGCAGGCCACGGCGTAATTGGTGCAGGAGGTTGCGGATATTCGTCCGCGCTTGCTTCTCGCTCGAATCGGGCCAAAAAAGAAAAGCCAAGTGTTCCCGTGCCACATCATCTCCCCGCTTGAGTAACAGGTACCCTAATAACTCCTGTAGCCGTCCCCTTTTGAATGCAGACAGCCTTTCCTCCCCATACTGAATTTGAAATCCCCCAAGTAACTGAATTCGTAGCTGAGACATAGTCGGTTATTAAAATGAGCCGATGATCGTTGTGGTTGGAGAGGCGAGAGGTCTACCGGGCGTAGAATGTGATTATAAAAGCACCTGGCGGCGTACAAGACAAGGACAAACATTATACATGTAATCCTCTAATTACACCAGGAAGGGCAGAGGAATGTCCACGCTTAGCTCAATATCTGTCTCTGTTGATACTTTTTCCATGATGGGGAAATGCTCTGATGATGAGCAAAATAGGGCGGCTGTCAGGCAGACTTGGGTAGCAATTGTGGTTCTGTCAGCCAAGCTTTATTGTGTTAACACTTGCCGGTGTATCATCCGTAGTTTCTTGGCTTTCATCTTCGCCACGGCGCGATCATAGCTA
>JAADFV010000287.1 GCA_013152695.1 Chloroflexota bacterium
GAACCATGAATGACACGCCCACCATTTTGATGCCTGTCAGCTCAAGCCGGCAGCTGGATAATTTATCTTCGCTGATCGTTCCCCTGGCGCAGGCCCGCAAGGCGCGCCTGATCCTTTTGCATGTAGAACGACCCCTATACGGCAGTGTCCCTTCTTCACAGCCGGTTGAGGAGTGGTTGGAGGAGTGGGTGCAGAAGTTTCGGAAGCAAGGGATCGACACTGAGCTGATGCACCGGCGCGGGCACAATATTGCCGGGGCGATCAGAGAGGCTGTGGTCGAAATTCAGCCGAGCTTACTTGTTCTCAGTTGGCTACGTGAGTCTTCTTCCCGCGCCGGTACGGTTTATGATCTGCAAGATCTCCTCCTCGATGTCCCCTGTAACCTGGTCGTTTGGCGTGGGGGACAGCAAGCTCCACCCCTGCCGCGACGCATTCTCATCCCTAGTGCCGGCGGTCCCAATGCCGAATGGGCCTTGAGCCTTGCCAGCGACCTCGTCCATGCTTATGACGGCGAACTCACCCTCCTTTCGGTACAGCCCCAGCAAGCAGATGAAACCAGCTTTCAGCAAGCGCATGAAGACATGCGCGCCATGCTGGACAGTTACCTGGAAGCCTATGATCCCGACCTTTCGCCCGAGAAAATTCACCTACGCATCCAACGCGCCTCTTCTCCGACAACTGGCATTCTCGCTGCTGCAAATTCGGGGGAATATGATCTTTTGATGATTGGGGCGACGCGGGAGGGTGTACTGAACCGGCTTATTTTTGGCGAAATTCCCGACAAAGTGGCGCGGCAAGCGCAAATTCCTGTCCTGGTCATCAAACGTCCCCTTCCGCGCCGTATCACCCTGGCGCGAAGCTTGTGGGACAGGCTGAGGAGTACGGCGCCGGCCCTGAGCGAAGCGGAAAAAATCGAAGCTTACCGTAGTTTACGCCGCAATGCTCGCGCCGATACGGACTTTTTGACGATGATCGGTCTTTCTACGACCATTGCCGCCTTGGGCTTGCTCCTCAATAGCCCTGCTGTCGTGATTGGCGCCATGCTTGTGGCCCCTCTCATGTCGGCGATTGTCGCTTTAGGCTTGGGTGTCGTTCAGGGAGATGAACGGCTTCTGAAACTGGCCTTGCGCACGACCGCTTATGGGGTTTTGTTGTCGGTAGGGATTAGTTTTCTGTTAGGGGTACTTATTCCCGGTGACCACGTCACCCATGAGATGCAGGCGCGAGCTTATCCTTCATTGCTCGACCTGGCCGTAGCTTTGGCTTCGGGTGCGGCCGGTGCCTACGCCCTTTGCCGCAAAGATGTATCGACATCCTTATCCGGGGTGGCGATCGCTGTAGCCCTGGTCCCACCCTTGGCTACTATTGGCCTTGCCATCTCGCAATTGAACTGGCAAATTGCCGGGGGGGCGACCCTGCTCTTTTTGACCAATCTGGTGGCCATCGCCGCCATGGGAAGTTTTGTCTTTCTTTTGTTGGGTTTCCAGCCCGAAATGGGGCATAGTGCCCGTCTCCGGCTTTTTGCACGAGGTTGGTGGGGCATGTTGATCTTGCTCGTACTTATCTCCTCGATCCTGGGCTGGCTGACCTACCGGAGTGCCAGTGAGTCTAAGCTCAACCGCTCGTTACAGCAGGCACTCGCTCAGGAGTTAGACAAGATGCCTGGGGTCAGTTTGCGTGAGGTTACCTGGGAAAAAGGAGATCAGGGCGAATTGCAAGTCCTCGTCGAAGTAGAATCTACCCGCACACTTTCCCATACTGCGGCCAGAACTTTGCAAACAGCGTTGACAGAGGCCCTACAACGACCAATTGCCCTGATTTTACAAGTGATCCCTACCACACGACTCGATCCGCTGGCCACCAATACACCTTCACCGACCGCAACCCATACAGCCACGCCAACGTCCACGCCGACCCCCATCCCCTCCCTGACACCAACTCCCTCCCCCACCGCTACCCCGACCTTCACACCGACGCCAACTCCCTCGTCTACGCCTTCGCCATCACCCACCTTGACACCCTCACATACGCCTCTCCCGACCTTTACGGCGACACCTTTACCCCGTGCTTTGGCTACCTTATCTCCCCCACCCTAAATCGTCAAAGGGCTCATGCGGCGATTGGCTGCGTTAGGTAATCATCCTGCTACTCTTTTCTGACCCACCCTCTCTCCATCCATCTTTCTTCTCCCGGCCAGATATCGTGTACCCAGGAAGAGGCCGCCCAGGCCCAAGAGCACATCTCGGGCGCGAATGAGTAAAGCCAGGGCTGCGCCAGCAGCAGGATCGCCGCCTAGAGTGCTGATGGCAAACACTTGACTGGCCTCCAGAGCTCCCAGTCCTCCCGGTAATGGCACCAAAAACGCAAAACGTGCCGCAGTCAGGGCTAAAAGAATCTGTAGCCAATTGAAGGGGATCTGTAAAAAGTGCACCATCAGACCATATTCGAAGATCATCACAGCCCAACTAAGCAGCGACACTACCAATGCCGCCATCATTTCCCGGCCATGACCCTGACAAAATGCCGCAATTTGTGTCTCTACAGGCTGAATACGGACAGTGAGAGAAGAGGGTAGCCTCAACCAGCGACCAAGGCGCGTGAGGGGCTGTTTTCCCTGCCAGGCCAGAGCCAGGTAGAAAGTGGGGAGGCAGAGTAAGGCCAGGGCAAAGCCAAACCATAGTTTTTTATTGGCAATGGGCACCCACTCTGACCAGACCACCAGCATGGCCCCCGCCGCCAGGATGGTGAAATTAACCAGCATATCCAAGGTTTTATCCAGCACCACCGCCACGGTCGCGGTTGTTCCCGGTACCCGGTGTTGGCGCTGCGGTAGCCACACTTGCAGGGGTTCGCCGCCAAATTGGGGCCCCGGCGTGAAGTAACTTACGGCAAAGGCGGCCAGGCGATATCCTGCCAAGCGCAGATATGGCAAACGATATCCCAACCCCCGCAGTAACAGCCACCAACGGCTGCTCAACAGCAAGACAATCATCATATTCACAGCAACGAGAATCCCTATTTGCGTAAGGCTCAAGACTTGCAGGGCCTTCCACACTGAGTGAAAATCAATATGTTGCAACACCCAGGCCAGCAAAACCAGGGCCAGTGCCCACACAACTATACTTTGTCCCTGTCGTCGCCAGTGTAAGGGGACGTTTCTCACTTTGCGCCTGCCCGTTCTCGAAAGAGTTGACTTTCCGGTTGCCAGCGGGAGTGGAGACCGGTACCAAATATCAACACGTATACAGCGGCCAATACGGTGATGAGATATTGGGGCGCGGGGCTAAGGGCCAGCATCGTCAGCCCTACAGGGAAGAGCAGGAGCAAGGCTGCGCTACGACCGGCCACACCCAGCAGTAAAAGAGGGAGGGCTAAAACTTCCAGCAGCAGAAAGAAGGCCAAAAGTCCTGTTGCGGCAGGAAGACCGAAAGCGCTCAAGGCCCTTGCTACCGTATCGAATTGCGTTAAGCCCTGCCAGATCACGGCGGCAAGAGCCAATGTTGCCAGTAGCCGAGCACCTAGTGGTAGCCACTGCGTTAGCACTTGTAGCGTTTCTTGCCGCCATTTTTGGTAACGAGGAGAATCTACATCCAGGTAGCCACTAACAACAAGCCAGTCCCGTAAAAATACGACCAAAAAGGGTACGGCGAACATGATGCCTGTAAGGGTCATAAGCTGCAAGTTGGTGATTGGCCACAAGACCACGGAAAGAAACCCCATCTGTAGACCAGCCAGGACGCGGCGACTGACGCTGGGAGGCAGGGGATATACCGGCTTGTGTAGGCGTTGGCGCCAGGAAAGGCCAAACATAAAGAGATAACGGGCCAGGCC
>JAADFV010000288.1:0-25168 GCA_013152695.1 Chloroflexota bacterium
TGGCAGCCAACACATCGCCATGTACCGCACTGCTCTCAGCCCTCACTGATTATGATCTCCGGACACAGCATCGTCTGCTTCTCACCTAATCAATGGCATGGTATGTGGCGTAATCGCCAGCAAATCATGTCAAGGTTGGCTCGCCAAAACAAAGTCCTCTTTGTAGAACCGGCCGGTTATTTCCGCGACACTTTAATCGCACTTCGCTCCCAGGGACGAGGTATTTTGCAGCGGGCACAACTCGAATCCCCCCTCCCCAATCTCTGGGTCTATCGTCCCCCTGCCTTTGCCCCCATCTCCGGGCGGGCGCCGCTCAGTAATATTACTTTTGCCTGGCGTCGGCACCAATTGCGGCAGACATTGCAGCAGCTGGACATGTCCGACCCCATTCTCTGGGTTTTCCAATACCACCTGGGAGAAATGATCGGTCAGCTCGATGAACGACTCACCATCTATCACGCAGTCGACGAATACTCCGCCTATACGGATGTCAAGACCCCCGAGCAACGGCAACGCATCCAACGCCTGGAAGCGGCCGTCATTCGCCAGGTCGATCTCGTTTTTGTAACGTCGCCGGCTTTGCATGCCAGCAAAAGTAAACTCCACCCCCATGTCGTTTTAACGCCAAATGGTGTAGACTATAACCTGTTCGCCAACCCCCAACTCAACGGCCAACGTCCTCCCGACATGGCGCACCTTTCTCTCCCCATCATCGGTTACATCGGTGCCATCAACGAAAAACTAGACCTCGATTTACTCATTTTCAGTGCCCGCCGGCATCCCGACTGGAGCTTTGTCCTCGTTGGCCCTGTTCTCATCTCCCGACAACTCCAACAACTCCAGACCCTCCAACAACTCCCCAATGTCCACTTCTTTGGCCAGCGTCCCTACCAGGAGCTCCCCCAATACATGCGTGCCTGTGACATTTGCACCATTCCTTACCAGCGCAACGAGTGGACCCGCAATATCAGCTCACTAAAACTCTACGAATACCTGGCCAACGGCGCTCCCATTGTCTCCACCGATATCCCCGCTGCCCGCGAATTTGCCGACGTTGTTCACATCGCCAACGATCCCCTTGCTTTCGATACCGCCCTCAGCCAGGCCTTGCAAGAAGCCGGTCCTGCCCAGCGCCAGAAATTACAGGCCGTTGCCCGTCAGCACACCTGGGAACAGCGGATCGAAGACATTTCTGCCGCCATCGAACAACACTTGGCCTCAAAAAATAAAGTCAACCCTACGATAACACCATGACTACTGCTCCAGATCAAGAATTTGGCGCCTATTTGCGCATCATTACCCGCCGCTGGTGGCTCCTGATTCTCCTTCCCATCGTCACAAGTGTAGTTATTCTGGCCCTGAGCAGCACCAGCCAGGATGAATACATCTCCTATACACGCTTGCAAATCCTCCCCATAGACCCCACCGAAGTCTCCCTTTTTACCCCCACTCGCTTCACAACGAATAGCGAGCAAGTACAAACCATTCAAGATGAATTTTGGGAAGTCTTCATGTCCAAGGCGGTCGCCCGCCGCACCATTGCCGACATGAAACTGAACATGACTCCCGAAGAATTGATCAAACGGCTTGAAACCCAGCAACAATTTGACTTCTTTACCGGTTCCGTGCGCATGCCAGACCCCGATCTGGCCCAACAAACACTTAGTGTCCACATCCAAAATGCACTGATCACCTACCGCACTATTCAGAGCAAGCCGGCTGAGATCAGTCTCTCCTTCCTCGAAAATCAAATCGAGGAGCAGAGTAGCGTCCTTGCCAACGCCAAGGCTGCCCTCGAAAAGTTCCAGCTCGAAAACGAACTCAGTGATCTCAGCCGCGAAGTTACAGCCTATCAAGATCTTAATCGGGCTATGCAAAACGATCGAGATCAAACAACGGTCGAGGCTGAACGTAACGATCGTCTCGCCATGGAATTTCGCCGCATGGCCGCGGACAACCTGGCCCAGGCAGAGACCCTGGCTGCGACCCTGCCCACAACAGACACCCTCACTACTGACTCAACCCAAATTCTAGACAGAATCGAATCTCTACGTAACCTCGCCTACAGCCAGGAGCGTAGTGCCGAAGAATACGAAGCGATCGCCGCCGGCCATCGTGCTGCCATTGTCGAATACAACCGCCTCCTTGATGCCCGTCAGCAGCGCCTTGTCTATCTCCTTGGCTTACAAAAACGCTACGAAGAACTGGTCAATAAGGTCAGCCGCGCTCAGACCACCTACAACTTCCTCGAAGACAAAGCTAACGAAGCCCGCCTCAAACTCAATCAGGGCAAAAATATCGGCTACTTGCAAATCATCGATCCTGCCAATATGCCTAGTGCCCCTGTGCCCAAACGTACTACGCAACTCCTTCTCGTGGGCATCCTCATCAGCCTCCTCGTCGGTGTCATTCTCGCATTCATCCTCGAAGCGATCGAAAAGAGTCTCGATGGCCGTCATAGCACCACCCTCCCCGAATAGTTGCTGAGTCATGCCCTCTCCCCGCATCCTCTTCATCGACTTTGCCCCCAGCGCCGGAGGCTCGATACAGAGCCTCCGCCACATACTCACCCATCTTCCCCGCCAGCGTTACCAACCGCTGGCGTTGCTCTCTCCTACGGTAGCTCAGGAGTTCGCTCGGTACGGCCTCGACTTGCCCATCTTCAGCTACGATGCCCACCAGGGGACGCCCCTGCCAGCCGGAAGCAGTACGGCTCAAATCCAGGCCAGCTCCCTGGCCGCACGCATCCGCAATCATCGCCGGTGGGGCTCAGTCTGGCGGATGGGGAGTATCGCGCGTCGACTGGGGGCACGGACGTGGCCAACGGCGCGGTTCATTGCCCGGCTCATTGCCAGCGAGGATATCGATCTCGTCCATCTCAACGATGCCCTCCCCCTGGCCGAGCCCGGCATTCTTGCTGCCTGGCGCCAACATTGCCCCAGCGTCATCCTCGTACGCTCCTTTACGCCCATCGACCGTTTTCACACCTGGATTAGCCGCCTTCCGGCTGCAGCCATCGTCACCTCTCGCCCCTTGCTCGAGAATCAGCGCCAACAGGGCGCGCGTTTCAAGAACATCACCATCATTGCCAATGCTATCGACCCCGGCGAGTATCAGGGTAAAGCCGATCGGCCGGGTGTACGCCGGGAATTTGGGCTCAGTCCCGATGCTATCCTCGTGATCGTCGTTGGCCGGCTTATGCGCCGCAAAGGCCTCGATATCTTCTTGCAGGCTCTTGCCCAGGTGATTCCCCAGCATCCTCAACTCCATGCCCTCATTGTCGGTGGCGAAGAAATCAACGAAATCGGCCTGCAAAGCCAGCTCCAGCAGCTTGCACAAGACCTGAGTATCATCGATCACGTCCACTTTACCGGCCCCCGCGGCGATGTCCCCCGTCTTTTGCAAGCAGCCGATATTGCCAGCTTTGTTCCCAGGGAACCGGAGCCCTTTGGCCGGGTGATCATCGAGGCCATGGCCGCGGGCCTCCCCGTGATTGGTGCCCGCCATGGCGCCATTCCCGACATCATCCGTGAGGGTGAGACCGGTTTGATCGTTCCTGCTGCCGACCCCTCTGCTCTTGCCGTCGCCCTGCAGCAACTGCTGGCCCAACCTGCCCTTGCTCACGCCATGGGACAGGCTGGCCGTGCTCGTGTCGCCAGCCACTACAGCATCAAGCAGCAAATCCGACAACTCACAACCCTTTACGACCAAATCCTGGACACACGCTGATGCGTATTCTGATCATGGGACCTTTTCCTCTCCCTGAGGAACCTTTGGCCGGAGGGGCAATGGCCGCCGTCTACGACCTTGCCCAAGGCCTGGCTCGCCGCCCCCAGCTCGAAGTCCATATCGCCTCAGCTCATGTCGGCATTGCGCCCAGACAAGATCGACTGGGCGCCCTCACCATCCATCGCCTGCCCATCACTTCCGGTAGGCGCCTACGCTGGCAGCGCGATATGCGCCGAGCACTGCTACAGATCGTCCAGCAAACACAGCCCGACCTTATCCATGCTCACGGCACCAACTTTTACGCTGCTGCAGCCCTCGATGCCTCGCAACCCAGCGTCATCACCGTACATGGGATCACTTACGACGAAGCTCGACGCAGTCGCACACGCGGCATGAAAACACAAATCGTCTGGTGGTATGATGCTCTCTACGAAGCCTGGGTATTGCATCGTTCCAGGCACTGCATCGCTATCAGTCCCCATGTACGCCAGGCCTTCTCCCGCTTCTCTCATATCCGCTGGCACGACATCCCCAACCCCATCGCCGACGACTGCTTTGCCCTCCCCCTCCGTGCCCAACCCGGCCGCATCCTCCTCCCTGCCCGCGTCATCCCTCGCAAAGGTATCGATATTGCTATTCGCGGCCTTGCCACCATCGCTCCCCAAAATCCACAGTTGCAACTACGCATTGCCGGTGAAACCACTACCGATCCCGACTACGTAGCCCATTGCCGGCACCTCATTAGCCAGTACCACCTGGAACGAAATATTCACTTCCTTGGCGTCCTCTCCCGGCCCGCCCTCCTTGCCGAATATGAAAGCGCTGCCGTCGTTGTGCTGCCGTCCCACCAGGAAACCGCCCCCATCGTCATCGCCGAAGCCCTGGCCGCGGGTTGCCCTGTTATTGCCACATCCGTGGGCGGTGTTCCCGACATGATCGAAGCTGAAACCACCGGTTTACTGATCCCGCCCGACGATCCTCAGGCTCTCGCAGCCGCTTTCCAGCACTTCTTCGCCCATCCCGAAAGGTGCCGCCGTTGGCCTGAAAATGCCCGCGCTGCTGCCCAACCCTATCGACTCGACAGCGTGGTTGATAAAACATTAGCCGTCTACGAAGAATTGGTGGTATCATCCTGACAAACATGTTCACCCCCCTAAAAACATGCACCCTGTCACCCCTATTTTCGTTAGTGAACTCTTTCCGCCCCTACGGCAGGAACTCCTGACCCTCCTGCGCAGCCTCTCCCCCGGCGACTGGGAGCGAGCAACGCCCTGCAGTGGCTGGACGGTAAAAGACGTTGTCGCCCACCTCTTGGATGGCGATTTACGGCGCCTGTCGCTGCAGCGCGATGCCCTGCCTCCGCTGCCGCCTGACAGGCCTCTGACAACGAACTCCGACTTGATCGCCTATCTCGATCAACTGAATGCCGTCTGGGTAGAGGCTGCCCGGCGTTTGAGCCAGCGCCTGCTAATCGACCTTCTCGCCTGGATAGGCCCGCAGCTCGACAACCACTTCCGTACCCTGGATCCCTTTGCCCCGGCCATGTTTCCCGTGGCCTGGGCCGGTGAGCAGACTTCGCAGAACTGGTTTGATATGGCGCGGGAGTACACAGAAAAATGGCACCACCAGCAGCATATCCGCCAGGCAGTCGCTGCTCCCCTCCTGAACGAACGCCGATGGTTGGGCCCCGTACTCGATACATTCATGCGTGCAGCCCCCTTCGCCTGGCAAGGTACTGTAGCAGCGCCAGGAACACAGGTACTGATCGAGATCAGAGGGGAGGGAGGAGGGCAGTGGACACTGCGTAAACAGGATAATAGCTGGCAACTGTACACAGGTCGGGGTGAAAACCCGGCCACTGTCGTCACCCTGGCTGATGATTTGGCCTGGCGTCTCTTCAGCAAGGGTATCACTCCTGGCGAAGGGCGGCGCCACGCCGAAATCAACGGTGATCCATTCCTGGCGCAGCCATTATTCAAAATAGTCAGTATCATGGCATAATCAGCAAGAATATTCCTTCTATCTCGACAATATGTGAGAATCTTTATGACCGAACCAACCATTGCGGTAACAGATCTGTCCTATCGCTATCGTGGCGAAAAACACTCAGCACTCGACAGCATCACCCTGACGATGAATCGTGGCGAATTTTTGGTCGTCATGGGCGCCAGCGAAGCCGGAAAAAGTACTCTGGCCGCCTGCATGAATGGTCTTATTCCCCATTTCCACAAAGGACGGCTGAAAGGGAATGTCGTGGTGCTGGAGAGAAATACACGCGAACACAAAGTGGCGGAGATGGCCGAAGTCGTGGGACTTGTGTTTCAGGATTTCGAAGCACAATTGTTTTCTACCAATGTAGAACTAGAGGTAGCATTTGGACCCGAGAATTTTGGTGTCGATCGTGACGAGATTGAGCGACGTATCGAAGAAAGTCTGGCCTACGTGGGCTTGACAGAGTTTCGGCATCGTTCGCCTTCCACCCTCTCGGGGGGGCAAAAGCAAAAATTGGCCATTGCCTCGGTGTTGGCTATGCATCCCCAGGTGTTGGTGATGGATGAGCCCACAACTGATCTCGATCCCATCAGTAAACTCGGTATTTTCGAAATTACCAACCAGTTGCGCAAACGCGATGACATTACCCTCATTGTCGTGGAACATGAAACCGAAGAAGTGCTGCAAGCCGATCGAGTTGCACTCATTAAGGAGGGAAAGCTGGTCAAGATCGGTGATGTCCGTTCGATTCTGCAAGAGGTGGAGCTTCTGGAATCGTTGGGGGTAATGCCCCTGGGTATTCCCCGCTTCTTCAAAGCGATGGGCTACACGGAGCTGCCTCTGACGCCTGACGAAGGTGTGGAAGCATTCAAGCAGGCAGGCTGGAGTATCGACGAAAGCGCCTACGAGACCCTCGTTGCTGAGGATCAGGCGGCGATCGATGCCCTTACCCAGCCCATCATCCAGTGCCATGGCCTCGAACATACCTATCCCAACGGCGTCAAAGCCCTACAGGGGATTGATATGGAGATTATGGCTGGAGATATGGTTGCCATCGTCGGGCAAAATGGCAGTGGCAAAACCACTCTGGCCAAACACTTCAACGCCCTCCTCTTCCCCACCTCCGGCGAAGTATTTGTGCACGGCAAGCCCACGAAAGAACAAGGGGTATTCAAAATTGGCCAAAAAATCGGCTATGTTTTTCAAAATCCTGACCATCAGATCTTCTCGGAAACCGTCTTTGACGAGGTTGCATTCAGTCCCCGACTGCGGAAACTACCGGAAGACGAGGTAAAAATACGGGTGACCAAAGCGCTAGAGGCCGTAGGATTGGCAGGTATGGAAGAAGAAGACCCCTTCAGCCTCACCAAGAGCGGTCGCCAACGCGTAGCTGTCGCCTCGGTGCTGGCAGCACAACCCGAAGTTCTTATCCTCGATGAGCCCACCACCGGCCTCGATTATGCAGAACAGCGCGGCCTGATGGACATGGTAAGGCAGCTCAACGAAAATGGCAGTACCATCATTTTTGTCACCCATCACATGTGGGTTGTGGCCGAATACGCCCAAAAAGTATATGTCATCAAAGATGGTAAAGTCTTTCTGCAGGGAACGACACGGGATGTGTTTTCCCATGAGGAAAAGTTGATGGAAGCCTCATTGCGGCCACCCCATTTCGTGCAATTTGCCAACCGTCTAGGCAAAACCTTCCTTACCCCCGAAGAACTAAAGCACTGTTTGCACCTCGGAGCCTGAGCATGGATGCCGAACTTTATCTCGATTACAATACCGTTATTCACCGCCTGGATGCCCGCACAAAAATAATTCTCTTTGTGTATTCCTTTGTTGTCCTCGTCCTTTTCGAAAATCCCTTGTGGATGCTTCCCATCGCTTTCCTCATCGTCTTGCATACGGCACTGGCTCGCTCATGGCGCAATCTCTGGCGTATTCGTGTTTTGCTTACCATTCTTACCGTATGGAGCCTGATTCTTTGGAATTTCTTTGCCAGTGGTGATACCCACTTGTTCTGGCTGTTCGATAAAGAATCTATGCTATTCAGCGTCGCCCGTACCATGCTCCTTTTGCTCATGATCACCTCCGGTGTCAACCTTATCAGCACTACCCGCAACGAGGAACTGGTACTAGGAATGATTCGCCTGGGCCTCCCCTACCGTGTAGGCTTTGCCATTTCTACGGCCCTGCGTCTGGTGCCGACCACTGCTGCCAGCTTACAGACTATCGCCCAAGCCCAACGCAGTCGCGGCCTCGACCTGGATAGCGGCAACATTCTGGAACGTATGCGCAAATACGTGCCCCTCTTGATTCCGGTCTTCATTACCACCATTCGCAGTACCAATGTATTCGGTATGGCTCTGGAATCCAAGGGTTTTGGTGCGCGCGAAGACCGCACCTTTTATTTGCAATTGAACATGACAATACTTGACCGCATCCTCCTCATTGGGGGGGGGCTGTTTGTCCTCATATCTATTTACCTCAAGCTTCGCGGCTATGGCGATATCCCCGGCCTCAGCCGTTTCTAAGAGCGCCTCTCATAAACTTGCGCTCAGTCCCATAACGGACGAAAATCCTTTGTAGAAACACCTGACAAGACTGTTCTAATCCTCTTGTGCCTTGGCGAGAGACCATTAAAGAAGTCTCAGATAATCCCCAGGAGCTTGACAATGCCAAACATCAGCGAAATCAATAATCTGCTCCCCTGGTTGTTGCGTCGCGAAAATGTGGCCCGTTATGAAGATGGTGTCGTCTGGATTGGCGATCGCCGCAAATATCCCTTTGCCAGGGAATTTGTACGCTGTGAGGATGTGGAAGAGGTGGCACGGGCTATCGAGGAAATGGTCACCCAGGGGGGTGGTCCCTGGGTTGCAGCCTGTTTTGGCATGGCCATGGCCGCCCGCCAGGTTGCCGGTAAACAACCCGACGAGGTACGAACAGCGCTTGCTGCTGCCCGCACCCGCCTCGTCAACACCCGCCCCACCAATACAGCTCTCGCCCGCCGTCTCGACGACTTGATGCAAGTGGCCCTTCAAGCCCTGGCGCAAGAAAAATCGGTCGAACAAGCTATTCTCGATTGGCTGGAAGCTTTGCGCGATCGCGGTTACGAGGATTATGCTGTCCGCGCCGGTTACGGTGCCAGCCTTATGGATGACGGTGATGGCATTCTTACCATGTGCTTTGCCGAAACCGCCTTCATTCTCAGCCTGGCTTTTGCCCAGCAGCAAGGCAAACATCTGCATGTCTTCACACCGGAGACACGGCCCTATTTGCAAGGAGCACGGCTTACCGCCCCTAGCATCCACGAACTAGGTATTCCCGTCACCGTCATCACCGATAACATGCCCGCCTACGTCATGTCCCAAGGCAAAATCCAGAAATACTTTACGGCCGCCGACCTTATCACTCTTGATGGACATGTCGTCAATAAAATCGGCACCTTTCAAAATGCGATCACCGCCCAGTACCATGGCATCCCTTACTTTGCCTTCATGTGGGGAGTCGATCGCGAAAGTCCAAATCGAGCCTCCATCGTCATCGAAGAAAGGGATGGGCGCGAAGTGAAGAAGTGTCGCGGCCTGCCCACAACTCTCGACGATATTCCTGCCTACTACCCCGCCTTTGACATCACCCCTCCCCACCTTGTCGCCGGAATTATCACCCGCAAAGGTGTGTTAAGCCCTTACGATCTGGCGAATCAACTCACATAAGGTTGCAGCATCCATGTCCACCGCCATCATTGCTGGTACCGATATTTACCAAATCCCTGGCCTTACCTTCAGCACAAAAACCATCCAGACTCCCTACGGCGATGCCATCGTTAACATCGGTGAGGGGGAATACAGCGATCTTGTCTTTCTCCCCCGGCACGGCCCCCGGCACACCGTCCCTCCCCATCGCATCAACTACCGCGCCAATATCATGGCCCTGCAGATGCTGGGCGTACAAAGCATCCTTGCCGCCTATGCTGTCGGCTCCATTCAACCCGATATCCCCCCAAAATCACTGGTTATCCTGGATGATTTTCTTGACTTTACCTCCGATCGCCCCTTCACTTTTTACGAAGGCGGCGACACCGGCCTTGCTCATACGATAATGAGCCCACCCTATTGCCCCACTCTCAACCAACGACTGCGCGAACTGGCGCCCGAATTTGAGCTTGAATTGCGCCCAGGCGGTACTTACGTGTGTACCAATGGCCCCCGCTTCGAGACACCGGGAGAAATTCGCATGTACCGGCAACTCGGTGGTGATGTCGTTGGCATGACGGGCGCCCAGGAAGCCACGCTGGCGCGTGAGTTAGGAATACACTTTGCCGGAGTGGCTCTTTCCATCAACTGGGCCGCCGGCATCGAATCTACCATCCGTATTGTCAACGAAGGCCAAGAGGTGATCCGGGCACGTTTACTGAAACTCTTTCTCAAAACCCTGGCGACCACCCACGATTTTTCCTGCCCCTGCCACCACTCTGTTCTCTTCACACACCGTCCTGTCGCTAAATCCACCCAAATGCATGCTTAACTATCAAGCACGACTTTGACAGAGAAACTAACAAAAAACCAAACCGAACAATACTCGATTCCCTTTTTAGTGCCTGTTTATTATTCAACATCCTCTTGCAAATTACGATAACCTGCCGAAAGATGAACATCACGGAGGTGCTTATGGTATTGATTTCCTGAGCAAACAGAATAGTCCTGGCGAGCTTTTATGCCGTTTTGCATGTCAGAGTCAATCGGGCCGATTCACAGTTCTTCATCATTTTTTTACGACAGGAGAATCTGTCAGGCTTTCACAGACGCATTTTTTACTACGAATCCCCGTTGTTGGCAACGGCATTGCAGAAAAACGGCTATAAAAATCTGACTGACACGCACCCCATTCATTCACATTGTTTTTTCATTCCATTTTTCCTCCGGAGGGAGCTATCATGAAAGAAGTCGTACGTATGTGGCAAAACACCCGGATGATTATCCTGGTGGCATTGTCAGCAGCGATTTACGCTGCATTTCTGATCGCCTTTAAGGGTGGTATCGTCATCGTTCCCGGCATCACCGAGGTTCGCCCAGCCAATGTCTTTCCTCCTATTTTTGGCCTGCTCTTTGGCCCCGCCGGTGCTTGGGGATCAGCCATCGGTAATCTCATTGGCGATATTTTTGGTGGCACCTTTGGCCCTGGCTCCATCTTTGGCTTCTTCGGCAACTTCGCCCTCGCTTTCGTCCCCTACAAAATGTGGGGCGCCTGCTTCGGCCTTGTCTCCAAAGATGATATTGCCCCCACCACCAACACCCTCAAAAAGCTTATCGCCTTCGAATTGGTCACCCTCATTGCTTCGGCGGCATGTGCCGTCATTATCGCCTGGTACCTCGACCTGACCGGTATCGTTCCTTACGCCTTCCTGGCCATTACGATCACCGTCAACAACTTTGTGGCCAGCGTCGTGTTGGGCCCCATCCTCCTCACCTTGCTCTATCCTCGTATCAAACGCTGGGGCCTGATGTGGACCGATATCATGGATAAGGACGACGTCGCTAAGGGCTTTTCGCCCCAGTTGGGCTCAATCCTGATGACAGTTGGAGCCTTAGGCGGCCTTATCATCGGCATCCTCGTCGCAGTTAGCGCTGCCGGACAGGAAATTTACGGTTTTAGCGGCGCTACACAGAACACAGCCGTGTGGCTGGTCGTCTTGCCCTTCCTCATTTTGATGATCGTGGGAGGCTTCATGCTTTCGGGCCAGGAGCAATTCGTCGAAGAAGATTGGGACTAACAACCCCTTATCCTCGGCAACACGCAGCAATCTGATACACGTTGCTGCGGTATTCTCGTTCATCTTTCCAGCTTTCCAGGGTGAGTTGCCATCTCCGGTAACTCACCCTGAGTCCATTTATCCTCAGAGCTCATATGACTACCCTTTCCGCCCAATCCGGCCTTAGTACGATCGTCACCCATTATCAAGAAGGCGATAATCCCCTCAACGCCCACATCACCCCCATCTACCAAACGTCCACTTTCAGTTTTCCGGATGTGGCCACAGCGAAACGGGTCTTCGCTGGCGAAGAGAAAGGCTACATCTATTCCCGCGCCGGCAATCCCAACGCCACACAATTGGCGCAAAAAATCGCCTATCTCGAAGGCCTGGATCTGATCCGCCAGCAGCCCGAGCGAGCGCCTGAGGAAATCGTCTTTGGTCGGGTCACAGCCTCTGGTATGGCTGCTATCAGCTCGGCGATTTTGGGGCGCGTGCAGGCGGGACAGACCGTCATCAGCCAGCGTCATCTCTATGGGAATGCTTATCGCTTCTTCAACGAAGTTGCTCCTCGTCTAAACATCAATACGGTTTGGGTAGACGATATCTCGGCGGAGGGCTGGCAGGCAGCCTTTGCTGCCCATCCTGAGGCTGTCATTGCCTATGTGGAAACGCCGGCCAATCCAACCATGGACATTATCGACATGGCCGCCGTATGTGAAATCGCCCATACTCACCAGGCTTGGGTCATCGTCGACAACACCTTCGCTACCCCTTATCACCAACGTCCTCTTTCTTTCGGCTGCGAGATTGTCGTCCATTCCACCACCAAATACCTTACCGGCCATGGTCTACTCATCGGTGGGGCCATTGTCAGCAGCGAGCAAGACTTCATGACTGCTCCTCAAGATGGCGTAGCTCTCATGATGCGTGTCATGGGCCCTGCAGTCAGTCCCTTCGACGCCTGGCTTGGTAATATCGGCCTCAAGACCTTCGAGCTACGTATGCAACGCCATGCCGAAAATGCCATGGCTATCGCCCAATGGCTTCAGGAGCAGCCCCAAGTCGAACGCGTCCACTACCCCGGCCTTCCTTCACACCCCGGCCACGCCATCGCCTGCCAACAGATGTTCAACGGCTTCAGTGGCATGATTTCCTTTGAGCTCAAAGGTGGTTATGATGCCGGTGTCGCCCTTATGAACCACGTGCGCCTGGCCACTCTTGCCGTGAGTTTGGGCAATGTCGACACCCTGATCGAGCATCCTGCCAGCATGACCCATGCCAGCGTCCCTCCTGAACAGCGACTGAAGATCGGAATTAGCGACGGTCTTGTTCGCTTTTCCGTAGGCATCGAAAATGTCCAGGATATCATCGCTGATTTGGAACAGGCTTTGCAGGCCGCCCTCTAAATTACCTCGACGTCCAGCCCGGTATTTCCGTTTCTCGACGATGAGCAGTAGCTATCGACTACGCCTCGAACAAAGCCACGCCGTGGTCACAAAATCCTAACCGGCGAAAAAGGAGAGCGGAAGGCGGGAAACAGAAGACGGCAGAGGGTTAGCCCAATTTGTATCTTGTTGGGTGAGGTGACGATCGCTTAGGCTATTTCATGAGATACAGCTAACTGCCTCTTCGAGACTGTAGCATTATGCCAAGCTGTGTCTTGCTTGCCGCGCGGGGCTAGTGTACAATTCATAGAGATAAAGCCGACTGGTTGTTGCTACATGGGCGTAGGGTCTTGGTTGCGCATGTAGCACATGCCTTACTTCAGTTTTCCCCCATTCCCCGAGGCTATCATGTCCCAAGCGCTTCAAACTGATATCAGTATTCTCAGCCTCGCCTACGGTCGTCGTGAGCGATACACACCGACAGTGCGTGTCATCGAACCAGCCAGTGGCATCGCTCCTGCGGAAGGAAAAGGCAATCTTTATGTTTTGATCGAAGTGGAAGGAGGTGATCAGGGGCGTGCTCGTCTTTATCGCGATATCCTAAATACCATTCAGGAGACATACTACTTCCACAAAGGCGACGTCATTTCTGCCCTCACAGAGGCCCTTCTTGCTGTCCACCACCATATTCAAACCTACAACACCAGCCATCGTACCGATTTTACAGCAGGAGCCACCTGTTTAGTGGCAACAGGCGCAGAAATCGTCTCGGCCCAAGCAGGCCCCACAATTCTTGCCGTCCGCACAAGCGCCGGTTTGCAATGGTTTTCGCCCCTCAACGACGAAGACTACGTTCCCTTAGGCGCGGCTACTCTCCCTTCCATCGAAATCGGCCAGACACCGGGAGAACCGGGTATTGTCATCGTGGCCATGAACAGTACCTGGGCCAATTATCTCGAAGTACCGGTCATGCTCGAAGCAACATCGGTACCGCGCTCCCAGGCCGTGGCCGATCAACTGGCAGGCATTGGCATCGATTCGCCAGAAGAACTCACCTTACTTATCGTTACCCTATCTGAGACCGAACCACGCCTGGCAGCCCGGCTCAAATCCTCAGCCAGCACCGCAGAAAAAAGTGCAGAACAGCGTGCCACTCCCAGCACATCCATCCCGCCCACGCGCCCCCCTCGTTCAGAAGCGGTGCCCGCCTTTCCTGACGATTCGCGGAGTACTGACGCCCCTAGTAGCCAGTCGCCAACCCCCGTCTCACCCGGTAACAGCTTCGACCTCCGCAGTGTGTTGGGGCCCATCACCGAACGTACACCCCGCCCGCGACGGCGGAAAATCACCCCGGCCGAAAAAGCACGACGCAAAGAACGGAAACAGCAAGGGCCATCCCGTCGTATTCCCTTTGTCCTGACCCTTGTGGTCATCCTGATCCTGGCCACAATCCTCGTCGCAGCCGGTATGTGGTACTACCAGGGACGCCAACGCGCCAAGGTTTTCAGCGAATATATGGATGGAGCCCGTGTCAACTACAATGCTGCCATCAGCACCACCGACGAAAACCAGGCACGCCTTTATCTGCAAGCTGCGCAAGAACAACTCGAGCAGGCAGCGCTGTTTTCACCAGAAAATGCCGATATTTTACAGTTGCGAAACCAAATTGCCGAGACTCGGGCCCGTATCAATCATGTTGCCTCCTTGATGGCCGGCTTCGACCTACCCCTCGTTAGTTTCGACACGACAACACAGACGCCAACCACCGTTTTTGCCGACGGTCTCAACGTTTACATTCTCGATACGAAAAAAGGAATTCTCGAGCGCTACCAACTCGATGAAAATACCGGGGACCGCCTTAGCACCAATCCCCCCGAGACCCTGATTGAAACAGGCATGACCGTTGACGGTAAGCGGGTGGGAGAGCTGGCTTATGCCGTATGGGCTCCGGCCGCCGGCAACCGCATCACCTCCGGACCTCTCGTACTCGACCGCAGCAACCAACTGTTTGGTTACGAAGATGGTATCGGCCCCATTTATGCTGCTCTGGCAGATAATCCAAATTTGGGATTCGTCGGCGGTATGTACTACTACTTTGGCAACATCTATCTCCTCGACAAAAACAACTCGCAAATCTGGCGTTACAAGCCCAACGGCGATCTCTATGATCTACCCCCCGAGCCTTATTTCGCCAACGAAACCAATGTCAATCTTAGCTCGGTGATCGATGTCGCGATCGACGGCGCTGTTTGGCTTTTACATCCCAATGGCACCATTTTACGCTACTTTGGCGGCGTACAAGAGGCCTTTGCTTTAGATCAGATCGATCCACCCTTGAGCGATGCGGTCGCTATTTGGGCTGACGATGCCGATCCTCCTGTAGGACGACTCTACCTGGCTGATGCGGCCAGTAATCGTATTCTCGTTTTTAGCAAAGAAGGAAAACTGATCAGCCAACTCATGCCCGCCGATCATCCCCATATTCTCAATAGTCTGCACAGCATGTATCTTGATAAAAACGCCAATATGATTTATGCCCTGACTGAGAATGCACTTTACCTGGTACCCCTTCCCCGGCTTGATGCCGAACAATGAGCCTTAGCTATCTTGCCATCGCGAGCAGAGCGAGATAGACTTATGCTATGAGTTCCAAACAACACTCCTACCCCTCGCAACCTCAATCCCGCCACAATGCTCTTTCGGGAGCAGTACTAGCGGGATTGTTGGTGCTTTTTCTGGCAATCTTTGCTTATGCCAGCTATCTCTTCTTTCAAACGACGCGCTCGATCATTCTCAACGCCCCTCAGGTTGTGAGCGCTCGTAACAACGATACCCTTCCCACCAACACCACCGCCAACACTCCCACCGACAACACCTCGACCAATCCCCAGCCGGCAGGTACTCAAACCCAACCGGCACAGTCACCCATCACTCCCTTGTTGGCCCCGCGTTGGAATGAACAGGAGCCGATCAACATCCTGCTGTTAGGGATCGACCAGCGTCCGGGCGAAAGAGGCTATTATCGTACCGATACGATGATTGTTCTGCATATCGACCCCAACTCCGGGAAAATCGGTATGCTTTCCCTGCCGCGCGATCTGTGGGTGCAGATCCCTGGCTTCTACGAAACCAGGATCAACATGGCACACTATCTGGGAGATTCAGAAGGTTATCCGGGAGGCGGCCCGGCCCTGGCCAAAGAGACCGTTTCCCAATTCCTCAATCAACCAATTCACTATTACGTTCGCATCAACTTCCAGGGATTTCGTGCCTTGCTCGATGAAATCGGCTGCATCAATATCGATGTACCCAAAGACATCAACGATCCCACCTTCCCTGATGACAACTATGGCTATGATCCCTTCTACATCAAGGCGGGACATTACTGCATGGATGCTGAGACTGCGCTCAAATATTCCCGTACTCGCCATGTCGATAATGACTTTGGCCGTATGCAGCGCCAGCAACAAGTAATCATTGCCATCAAGAACAAAGTTCTAGAGGCAGGAACCTTGCCACAACTGATTGCCCGTATCCCCACATTGCTGGATATCTTGGCTGATTCAGTGCAAACCGATATGCCTCTCAGCCAGCAAATCACCTTGGCGAATCTTGCGCGCAAGCTCGACACCAACAACATTCAGCGCCTTGTCATCGACGACACGATGACTGAGCGTACAATTCTTGCGACCTCTGGGGCCGATGTCTTGCTTCCGAAAATGGATGTTATTCAGCCGGCTGTGGCAGCTTTCTTTGCCCCCAGCAATGCCACTGCCACCCCAGCTACCACTGATCCCATCCGTGAGCAATTGGCTGCGGAGAATGCCGCCATTGCTGTGCTCAATGGCACGCCACGAGCCCAGTTGGGCGAACAGGTGGCCACCTGGTTACGTGATCAGGGCTATAATGTCATGGGATACGCACCCGCGGATCGGAGTGATTACGCCCAAACACAACTCATCGACTATAGTGGTAAGCAATTCACCTTACAGCAGTTAGCCAATTTGTTGGCCATCGCCGATGAAAACATCCGCGCCGGCGGTGGTGGTAACCAACAAATAGACATCCAATTGATCATTGGTGCCGATTTTCAATTCCAGGCACTTTCGCCCTGACGTTATCGTAATCTCCCGTGGCACATTCAAAACGGCGCTCATTTTTTAGCAAACATGACATGAATCATGGTCATGGGGCCAAGGCTGTGTAAAAATACCAGCAGGAGATATGATTATGCTAGTGCGCGATGTTATGACCCCCAATCCCATTACAATCGAACCAACCCACTCGATTGGCACAGCCTTGGCGCGTATGCGTCGCGGCGGCTTCCGTCGCTTGCCTGTGGTAGAAGATGGTAAACTCGTCGGTATTGTTACCGATCGCGATCTGCGACTGGCCATGAATTCGCCTTTCGTGCTGCGTGAAGGCTGGTACGACAGCTATCTCATGGAACATATCGAAGTACGTAGCTGCATGACAGAACGCCCTATCACCATCTCCCCCGATGCAGATATCATCGAAGCGGTGCAATTGTTGAAAAATCAGAAAATCGGTGGAGTCCCGGTAGTCGAAAACGGAAACTTAGTTGGCATTCTCACCGAAACAGATCTGCTCAACTGTTTGCTAGAGCTTTTGCAGGAACAACAGGCTCACACAGCTGCCTGAATGAATGACACAATGTTTAGCGATTGACGTCTATCGCTATAGCTGTGGACGGCAGGTCTTGTCCGCTTTTCTGGCTCAAACCCCACACCTCGACGGGCTGGTAGATCCTGCCGGGTTGACACTTCACTTCACCCTAACGCACCACGTTCTTGGGAGGGCGCCATGCGACGCTATCTGATTCGTAACATCATGTCTCAGCCACCGGTTGTGGTATCTTGGGATGCACCAGTTCTAGAGGCCGCGGCTCTGATGGAATCGCGCGATATCCGCCGACTGCCGGTTGTCAATGAGCGTAATCGCGTCATCGGCATCATCAGCTTGGGCGATGTGCGAGAGGCCACGTCTGTGTATGCCATTGCCAACCCCTATGCGCCGGAGCAGGATGAAATCGTGCTTGCCGTGGATGAGGTGATGAGTATGCCTGTATACACGGTCAAGCCCGATGATGATCTACTGACAGCTGTACGGCTCATGCTGGAACACAAAATCGGGGGAGTTCCCGTGGTAGATGCCGAAGAGCATCCTGTGGGTATGGTCACCGAATCCGACATCTTCCGGCTGCTCCTGCAATGGGGTGAATCTACCGAGGAAGAATAGATCTCCTTTTCATTCTTCCCGCAACACTACGGGTAGATACAAAAGGACTTGTTCGCCGCAAGCCGTAAGCTGTACATTCGTCACATACCAGGAAACAGGATGGTCTGAAGTGCGCGCCTGGAAATAGAGGCGGAGAGGAGCTCCTGTGGCTGGGGATAGATTTGATGTAAGGGTTTGCCAATGTCTACGCTCGGCTTCTCCCCCAAAACGTGCAACCGTGTCGATGACAGTGTCATCAAGTTGGCGCAAAGTAATGGTGAGTGCTTCCTCAGCCGTCAGTACTGTTTCTCCAGCAGCATCCAACACCCAGGATAGACTGAGTTGCAGGTTGGCCCCGGCCGGCACAGAGGCAATGTCTTGATAAAGATATTGGTCGGTGTAAGTCGCACCACCGAACCAGGCACCATGATAAGAAGTACCGACCGTATCGGTGTAAGTCGCAGTGAGGTACAGGTTTTGCATCCAGCCTTCGTAACCATCATCGCCAGCCTTAAAGTCGGGGTTGCTCAAGAGCTCCTGGCAAGCTGGCGGAGGAGTGGAAGTAGCAGAGGGTAAAGGCGTGAGGGTGGGCGTGGGAGAGGAAGTTGGGCTGGGTGTGGCCGTTGCTGTGGGAGAAGCGGTCAGAGTTGGTGTGGCAGTAGGTGTGGGTGTAGTCGTAGGCGTGGGCGTCGTCGTCGCCGTTGGCGTGGCAGTCGGAGTATGGGTAGCGGTGGGAGTAGGCGTAGCCGTAGGGGTAGCAAGCAAACAGCCTTCGATGACGGTCTGCGGCGCCGCGCAGACGCGTACACTTACGTCATCGACATACATCGAGGTTACACCGCCACTATCACTATTGCGTACACCAAAATTGAGAACAATGTCCTGATCCAAAAACTCGCTAATCTCGTAACTACAGGTCACCCAGGCCTGATCGTCTCGCACGTCGTCCCAAACTGTGCGTAAGAGGGTCAGATAAGGTGGTTGCAGGATCTGCAAGTATTGCAGGTCTTCACTATCGAAAGGGGCACTGCGGGGCCACATGTGCCATTGCAGGTAGAGATGTTCACCCGCTGGTACCTTAATGGTCTGGCGCATAGACGAAAAGGAGAAAATCGGATCGCCATCCACAATGCCTAGGCGGGCGCTACGCTGGGGACTGAGAAACTGCTCGTTGCTGTAACCTCCCTGAACGGCCGTGGCAGGAAAATTCCAGCCACCGGCGCCTTCCATGTCGCCGTTCACAACCCATTCTGTGCAATCACCTTGAGCCTGATTAGCAGGGGGAGACTGGGCCAAAGGAGAGCCAGGGTAAAAAGGAGGGAGAGCAGAAAAACGTATAAGTAGGATTTCATAATCTTAGCGTAAGGCCAGGGCCTGGCGGACAGCAGCATAAGCATTGACAATGCCATAGCCAGCGCCGGAATCTGGATATTCGTCAGGTGTGCCGCAACCATCATCTACACCCGTGTAAGGCGTGGCGGTTTCAATGAGGATGCGACGAGTGGTATCGATGTCGCCTCGCAAGGCAGGGTTGGCCGACCACATCAAAGCTACCACGCCGGCTACATGGGGTGCTGCCATCGAAGTTCCTTGCGCGACAAACCAACCTCCCCCGGGCCAGGCAGACAGGATTTTCTCGCCGGGAGCGAGGAGGGTGGGATTATGGGAACCATCGGGAGAGAGGGTATTTGGTCCCCGGCTGGAAAAGGAAGTGAGATTGCCCTGAGCATCGATGGCGCCTACCGAAAGGACATCGCCATAGTTGCCGGGAGGAGTTTGCAACGAGTCGCAGGCGGGACCATCATTGCCAGCAGCGGCGACAAAAAAGATACCGGCAGCACGTAAGGCCGCGGTGGCCTGCCACAAAGTCAACTGGTCGCAGCCTTCAAGTAAAGGGGGACAGCCCCATGAATTGGTACTGATATCGGCTGCCAGCTCGGGACGTCCCTCGTGTAGAGGATCGCCATCCCCTGGATGCGGCGCCAACATAAATTGCATGCAATCGAGGTAGTAGGCGGGATTTCCTAAATTGCGTACCAGATTGGCGCAAGCAAACCAGGTCGCGCCGGGCGCCACACCAATGCCGCCCTGCCCTAAAGCAGTGCCTAAGGTGTGCGTACCATGTCCACTGTTGTCGTATGGACTTGGCTGATGCCTCCAGGGGTCGAACCAGTTGTAAGTATCGCCCATATCGCGGCCACGATAGCTATCGGCCAGGGCGGGATGATGTACATCGACGCCGCTATCGGACTGACCAATGACAATACCCTCGCCAGTAACGCCAAATTCTGACCAGACACGGGGCGCCTCGATTTTTTCGATACCCCAGGGATTGAGGTCTCCCTTCTTGTTGATGCCGGGAGGAGAAGAGATGGGCTCGGGTAAAGGGCGCAGGGTGGGACTATAGAGGATGCGGTCTACATCATCGCGGCGAGATATCTGCCAGCGCCGAAGCGCCGAAGCATGGACTTCAATGCCATTCACCAAATAATAACGAGTATAGTCGATATCACGGCTATCCAGCCATTGTAGCAGATCGACCTGTGTCTGATCGGCTTGATCGACCAAGGTACGATACACCCATGCTCGTCTTTCGTCCACGTCGGCAATGTTGTAAGCCGGGGTCACATCAGCCTGCGAGGTCAAAACGACAAAAAAGTCGTCGCCATAAAAGCCGGGTTGTCCCGCCAGGAAATAGAAGCCCGCAGCAGCAACCGCCCCCACTACGCCCGCAGTCAGCCAAATCGTCGGTAAAGGAGGGTGCAGGAGCCGATCGGCCAGAGCCCCAAGAACGAGGGCCAGCAACCAGCCGAGCAGAAAATCGATGGTGGTAGCCCACAACGTCCAGCGGGCGACATCGCCATCCAGCAGGGTAAGAAGATTGGTCTCACGAGGGTCGGCAAAGGCAAAGGGGCCAAAGACGACTACAACCGCTAAGACAAAACCGCTGCCGATATCATAGCGCGAGGATCGGCCCTGGATGAAGGCGAGGGGGAAACCCAGCGCCGGTAAAACGCCTGCCAACAGGGCTTGCGTGTCCATTTGTCCCCAGGCACCGGCGATAGCAAAGAGCGCCGTTGCCAAAGTAATGCCGCCCAGCCACACATTGCCCGTCGGTGTCTTCGCCGTTGCGGCCAAATGGGGCATGAGATAAGCGGCCAGCCCTACCGCGAGTAGCGCCAATCCTGACGCTTGTAACAAAGCGATGAACGTATCGAAACCATCACCCAACGCCCCTAGTTTTAACCAGGGAAGAAGGAGGACAAGGCCAATACTGAGCATGAGACCAAGGCTGGGACCAGGACGGCGCTGAATCCGTCCCCGGTGGTTGAGCCACAAGAGCAGCCCTGTTCCCATCCCCACACTCAAACCGGCGCGGAAAAGCGCCGCAGCATAGGTTGAGATGGGGGAGAAGAGCAGGCGAGGGAGGAGCAGCAACAAGGCGGCAAAACTGGCCATCAAAATCACACGAATGACCGCCGCCTGTCGACGATCACGTACGAACAGCAGCAATGAGCCCGGAAGCAGCACAGCCAACGGCGCAATGACCCCAAAGGAAAGAATGCGGGGAATGCCCGGTTCGATCTTGCTGAGTAGCCCGGACCAGGCCCAAAACAAGGTGCCTCCTTGCACGACCGCCGTTACAAGAATCGACCATCCCAATAGGCCCCAGACGAGGAACCAGAGCAGGGGATTACGTTCGGAGCGCGTGGCGGGAGGAACAAGGGAGGTTGTGTTCATTAGCGGAAGAGATCGAGATCATGAGGGCGGAGGAGATCACGAAGATGCCCCTCACCAGGAGGATAAGGAACGCCGCGTAAATGGATGATGGGGGAGTTCTCTGCCGTGCCCCCCTGTAACAACGAGGCTGCCGCGGCAATTTCGTCGGCAATGCCCAAAACCGTCACTTGCAATTGCCGCCGAAAGAGATCGTCGTGCCCGCGTTTATCGGCCAGGGGTAGAAGGCCGGCCACGCCAATAGCAACACCTACCGTGCCCAGCCGCCAGGCTCGTCCGTGGCTATCATTGATGACAATGGCAATATCAGCGCCGCTGGCCGCCTGGAGCTGTTCTCTCAGGGCCTGAGCCGAGGCATCGGCGTCACGCGGTAACAACAACACCAGATCATCATCATCTGCCACATTAGAATGATCGATCCCTGCATTGGCGCAAACAAAGCCATTACGATGTTCTACCACAATCAAACCTGGTCGCAGGCGCAACACTTTGTTCGATTCAGCAAGAATCAACTCGATCAGGCGTGCATCCTTTTGGCAAGTTTGGGCAATCTCCTGTGCCGCAGGAGAAGGCTTCACCTCGCTCAAACGGTAGAAACGATTCTCGGCTTTGGAAATGATCTTGGAAGCGTAAACGAGCACATCACCCGTCTGCAAACTGATCCGTGCTTGCTGCAAGGCAGCTAAGGTGATGGCAGCCAGATCATCTCCTGCTTGTACCAGGGGAATATCGGGGAGAGCGGTGGCAGTAAGCTGAGACATGAATTGGGGAGCTAGTTGAAATCAGGGGGGCGGGCATACCCTAAGTGGATGTGGCGCTGTCGGAAGGTAAGCCGGTGATTCGAATACCGGCGCTGCGGGTCTTGTAAATGGTATTGATCGAGATAAGCAAGGGTGTAAGACCTTCGGCCACGGCTGCATTTTGCAAGGCGCCGGCATGAATGCCGCGCATGCCGGCCGCCGCCGCCAAAGCTATTGCTACAGCCCGTGCCGCCTTTTTATTGCCACACACCAGCACATCACAGTCGATTTTATGTTCGACATCGGCAAGGTGATGGGCGCCCACGTTTTGGAAAGCAGCCACAACCGTGACATCATCTCCCACCTGGGCCTGGGCTTCCATGGCAGCAGAACCACCCGGAGGGGGCGTGTAACGCCCTTTCTTTTCACCCAATAAGGGGGCGACGATTGTCACCAATATTTTACCGGGCAAAGCTGCTTGAATACTCTCTAAAATCACTTTCTGCGATTCATAAGGAACCGACAACACGACTATATCCGCTTCCTGGCTGGCACTTAGATTGTCTGTGCCGCGTATCTTGCCACTCCCCAGGCGTTCACTCAGCTCGGCCGCGACCTTGGCACCTTTTTCGTGAGAACGCGAACCAATCACGACATCAAGGCCTGCACGCGCCCAGCGTAACGCCAAACCCGAGCCTTCGGCACCAGTGCCTCCAATCACAGCGATCGTACCTAAGTCTTGTACATTCATGCAGAATTCTCCTTGAAATAAAATATAGCATGGTGTAAGGCTTTATTGTAAACCATTTACGCCCATTCGTCATTAGTCGCATAGGGTGTAATCTTGCGCATGGGCCTGCTTTGGGCGACTTGCCAGACCGTGCTATACTTTTCAACCAGTCGCCATGATCGCATCCACCAACCCCTCCAATCCCAACCTCCCAACCTTCGCCTCTGCGAGCAATCTTTATTCATCCGAGATCGATACTTGTGTACGCACTGATCATTGCGATACCCATAAAATAGGAACGAAGTCATGAAAACCAAACGCGTCCTTATCCCCCTCATCGTGGCCATTCTCTTCATAACCACTGTGGGCTGCGCCATCACCTCCTCGTTCGGTAAGAAGGAGGTGACTCCCGAAACCGTGGCTGCACGGCCGACCCTACATCCTACCTTCACGCCCAGCCCTGTCCGGCCGACACAGCCCCCACCCCCCACTGCCTCCACCTCCCAACAAGCTCTCCCTACAGCCACGACTGAGTCTGCTGTCGAGGCCACGGCAGCACCGACCGATACACCGCCACCCCCTTCACCTACCCCCGTACCTCCAACCCCAACACCCTCCACTCCCCAGGTAGAAGTCACGGCGAATACGGTTAATTTGCGAGGTGGCCCTGGCACCAACTACCCGCGTCTGGGGAAAGTTGTCAAAGGAACGAAGCTCGATATTATTGCCCGTAATCAGGCTGGCGATTGGTTCCAGATCAAGACGGCCGAGGGTAAAACCGCCTGGATCATCAATGACAAGCGCTGGACACGCCCTCTCGCTGAAGTCGGAGCTATCGTCATCGCTCAGAACATCCCCACACCTCCCCCTACCCCCAAACCGCGACCCACCAACACACCCGCACCGACCAACACACCGGTGCCTTCGTATCCCTTCCAGGCCAGCGGCCCCCTTGCTAACGCTTCCGGTAATGCCTTTCTCAACATCTTTGCCGCCGTGCAAAGTAAGGATGGGAGTTGGCTGGCTGGATATCGCCTTCAGACCAAACGCTCGGGGGCAGATGCCGGCTATAGCGAAGTATCCCGGCCCGGGCCTAGCGATGCCACTTGTCCCGACTGTGGGGATAACCGCAAACAGAACCTGAAATACGAATATCCCAACCAGGCTCCGGCTGACTGGGAAGTATGGCTGGTCGATGGTGGTGGTAATCAGGTGAGCAACACCATCAAATTCAGCACCAATCCCAGCAACCTGCAGTGGTTCTTCATCCAGTTCACCACCAAATAGCAGCCACCCACTAATTCCCCTCTCCCACCCTTGAAATCCTCATCCCGTTCTCTGGTTTTGCTTATCCTCCTCCTGGGCATCACCCTGGGCTGTACCAGTGTGGGACGCCTCGTGGTGGCACCCACACCTACCCCCACCGCCACCCCTCACCCAACCTTACGCCCTACCAATACGCTCACACCCACCCCCACGATCACCCCGACACCCACCTTTACGCCGACCGGCATCCCCACGGAAACACCCACCTCCCTTCCCTCGGCCACACCCACCCTCACCCCGACCCCTATTCCCGTGGCCAATGCCCGCGTGCTCAACGCCAATGTCAATGTACGTAGCGGTCCTGCCATCACCTTCCCCCGTGTGGGCGAAGTGCACAAGGATGAGACCTACGGCATTATTGGTGCTAATCCTGCCGGCGACTGGTGGAAGATATGCTGCTTCGACAACAACCAATCCGGTTGGGTGCGGGGTGATTTATTAGAAATCAGTGGACCGCTTGGTGATGTGCCCGTGGTGATTGTGAACACGCCGACTCCGCGTCCCACAGCCACCTTCACGCCCATCCCCCCCA
>JAADFV010000288.1:25173-41135 GCA_013152695.1 Chloroflexota bacterium
CCCCCCTTGCTCTTCTACCGGGGAATTGGGCCCATCTTTATGCCCACCAACAACCCCTGGCTTACCTTGTGGGTCAAAGTTTATCGCGGCACCAGCGGTGACGGTGAACCCGTACCGGGCTGGCGTTTGCAGGTCAAGCGGAATGGCGTCGTCGTCGCCACCAGCGAGCCCTCGGCCAATGTTTTCCAATATTCCGCTCCCCCCGGCCAGGAATTCGGAAACCGCCAGCTATACAACATCAAGCTCGAAATCCAGAACCCAGGTACGGCAGATTGGGAAGCTTACCTGATCGACGCGGCGGGGGTGCGCCAATCACCGGTGATCACTTTTACCACCCAACCGGGGAACCAACGCCGCGAAATCTATATCGGCTTTTTGTCGGCACAATAATGACTGCTGATTCTCGCCCGCGCCCGTCTTTCTTATCCGCGCTCCGCCAACACTCGGTTTTGCGGCATCGCCTGATCCTGGCCGGCATTCTCTTGCTGGCCGTACTCCTGCGCGCCATCCGCCTTGATTTCCAGCCCTTGTGGTGGGATGAAGGGTACAGCGTTTGGTTTGCAGGACAGCCGTTAGGCGACATGATCCGGCTTACGGCCGCCGATATTCACCCGCCGCTCTACTACGCCCTCCTTCACCTGTGGACCCTGACTCTGGGCCTCTCCCCCGGTGCTTTACGAACCTTTAGTCTTTTCGCGAGCCTACCGGCAATACCTCTGGCCTACCTGCTGGGCAGAGATCTGCGTAATCGCCAGGTGGGCCTACTGGCCGCCTTTCTTGTCGCCATCAATCCTTTCGCCATTTTTTATAGCCAGGAAATCCGTATGTACGGCCTGGCGACGACCTTTAGTCTAGCGGCTTTGTGGACGGGCTGGCGCTGGGCTCAGCCTCAGCTTGGAACAAAACAAGGGCTGGGGCATGGCTGGCGCTGGGGCGCGGGTTATGCCTTGAGCGTGGCAGGGGGACTGTACACACTCTATCTTTTTGCCCTGATTCCCCTGGCGCAGACGGTATGGGCTCTGTTGTGGGCACGGGAGCGGCGTCGTGCCTGGCTGAGCGCCTTGCTGGGAGCAGCCATCCTCTATGTACCTTGGGTCGTGTATGCCGGCCCCAAACTACTCAATTACGTTGCTTATAAAATCGTCAAAGATAACGATACACCGCTCGGCCTCTTGCCCTATCTGGGCAGACATCTCAGTGCCTTTTTGGTAGGGCATCTGGAAGGAAACCTCGCCCCTCTTTGGCCCTGGGCTCTGCTCCTCTTGCTACCGCTGATTGTCGCCCTGCTCCTCTCCAAGCGCCGCTCTCATCCCCTGCATTCCTCTAACCCCAGCCTCTATCTGCTGTTGGTGCTCGCTATTTCTCTGGCTATCGGCTTTATCCAGCAACTCCGGGCTCCCTTCATCCCCGACCGCTTCGAGCGGGTACTGTTGGTGGCGGCACCGGCATTGTGGGTGCTGCTGGCCTTGGGATTACAAAAACTGTGGTTGGAAACAAAAGTGGCAGCCGTACTCATGTTCAGCCTGCTTGTCGCCGCCAATGCTGCCAGCCTTTTCACATTTTACACAACCCCCCGCTATGCTCATCGTGATTACCGCCCCTTAATCGCTACCGTGCAGCAAAATATTCAGGCGGGAGACAGTATTTTTGCTATTTTTCCCTGGCAGATCGGTTATTTTTGGGCATATTGGCCTGCCGCCACCCGTCCCCCCATCATTGCCAGTCCCAGCGAAGCCTGGGGAGATGAGGTCATGCGGGTCCTGGATGAACGGCTAAGCAAGGGTGGTGTCTGGTTTCCTGAGCACCTTGCTCTGGGTGGCCTCCTCGAATCTGCCAGTGAGGATTACCTAGGCCAACGCAGCTACCAGCTCCTCAACCGCTGGTATGGCGCTGAAACCCGCTTGACAGCCTGGGCCAAGCCTTCGCTCGCCGCCACGGTACTCACACCACCGCCTACACCCATCAACTGGCAAAGGGGCATCAGCCTGAGTGATGCCACCTTGCAAATGGAGGCCTCGCGCCTTTATCTCGAACTGCAATGGCAAGGTGAGCAAGAAATTCAGCCCCCTGATTACACCTTTTCACTGTGGCTCACCGGCCCCGCCGGCTACCGCTGGGCACAACGTGATGTCAACCCCTTTGCCCAACCCTGGCCTCCTCTCATCGACTCCACTCCTCCCTGGCGCAACACAGACCACATCGCCTTAACCCTGCCCGTGGGCCTTCCTCCCGGTGACTACGAGCTCTGGGCAGCGCTACTCGATGGCCAGAATCAGCCCATTCCCCTTGCCGGCCCCAATCCTGCCCCCCAGGCCTGGTTTGGCTCCCTCTCCCTTTCGCCACAAGCCAACCGTATAGCGACCATTCCCGCCCAATTCCCGGCAAAACTCATCAGCCCTCCCCTGATTTTCCACGGCTATAGCCGCAGCGATACCCCCTATTTGCCCGGCGATGATATTCGCTTGAGCCTCTTCTGGGAGACTAGCGCCGCCCTTCCTGCCGATTATTTTGTTTTCGTTCAGCTACTTGACACTGATGGCAAGGTCGTTGCCGGTTTAGAAGAACCACCACTGCCCTGGCTCCCTACCCAGCGCTGGCCTCTCGATATTCCTATTCGTAGCCAGCACCGCTTGCGTATTCCTGCCGAACTTTCCGCAGGACACTACCAACTCATCGCCGGACTTTTTGATCCGCAAACCGGCAAGCGTGTATCCTGGGGACGACATGATTATATTTCATTGGCCGAGATTCAAACCGCAGAACGCTCTCACAGCTTTACTACCCCCCACCCTCAACATCCCCTCGCCTTAACTCTGGCAGGAGGACACCGACTGGTCGGATATGATTTGGTGGCGGGGGAGAGTGCGGGCAGTCCCATCAACCTGACTTTGTACTGGATTCCGGCCGGTGCGACGAAACAGCATTACAGCACCTTTGTCCATCTCCTCGATGGCAATGATACTATTCGTGCCCAGAGCGACAGCGAACCCGCGCAGGGGGCGCACCCCACCACCTCCTGGCTGGCAGGCGAGGTGATTCGCGATGCCCACACACTCACCTTACCCTCGACACTCAGCGAGGGGCCCTACCGACTGGAAATAGGCCTCTACGACCCGCGTACAGGGGAGCGGCTTCCCTTTGTCGATGCCCGCGGTGAAGTCAGCAGCGATCATATTGTGCTACCATTAGATTATTAAAGCCACAGCCCCCATTTTGCAAGTGAGGGATTTTTGGGTACTATTGCAGGGTAACGCGGTCGTCCAAGGAGCCGGGCGGCCATGTTTGCTTCCCCCACTCGGCTCTTCTCATCGGGAGAAAACAACATGAAATATAGACCTGTTCTCTTGCGATTCCTGGGCATAGCGCTGACGATTGTTTTTATATTTCCGCTTCTAAGCGGTGCAGCGCTGGTAGAGGCGGCATCCAATGGCCCCGACCATGTCGTTATCAATGAATTCATCGCCACACCCACCTCAGCAGAAGCAGTAGAGCTGTACAATCCTACTGCCAACGATGTGGATGTCAGCGGTTGGAGCATTGATGGTTCCACAATCAATGCCGGCCAGATCGTTCCTGCTGGCGGCTACCTTGTCCTTAGCGATGCCAACACCAGTGGTATCGGCATTTCCAATGCGGGGGAGGTTTTAGAGCTGGTGGACGCGAATGGTGTAATCATCGATCAGGTGGCTTACGGCAGTGCCGGCGGTGCCCCCAAGCCCTTCTACAATACATCCACTGGTCGCGCTCCTGACGGCACCGATACAGACAACGATGCCGCCGACTTCAACTGGACGGCCAGCCCCACTTTGGGGGCGGCGAATGACCAGGCGGCTGCTGCTCTCGGTAGTAGCGTGGTCATTAACGAAGTCGATCCCAATGCTGGTTCGGCCTTCATCGAGCTGTACAATCCCACCGCAGCCGCTGTCGATCTCGGGGGCTGGATGATTGCTGTCGATGATGACTATTGGATCCCCGCCGGTGAGTCTATTCCGGCCGGTGGCTTTTGGGTGCTGAATGAAGCAGACTTTCCTGCCTACTTCAGCCTCGGTGCCAGCAAAGACAATGTCTATCTCTACGATGCCACCGGCGTGCGGGTCGATCAGATAGGCTGGAGTACAGCCCCCGCCTCTTCCTGGAACCGTCTACCTGATGGCGCCGGGCCGAATGATGGCTATGACGATGCCACTTCCCAACTGATAGCCATGTCGCCCACTCCGGGCAGTAGCAATGCCGCCGGTATTGCCGGTAGCATCGTTATCAACGAAATTATGCAAAACCCCGCCGCCGTGAGCGACTCGAAGGGAGAGTGGTTTGAGCTTTATAACGCCACCAGCCACGATATCGACCTCAATGGCTGGACTATCAAAGACAATGACAGTGACAACCATGTGATTGACAATGGCGGCCCCCTCCTCATTGCTGCCGGCGATTATCTCGTGCTAGGCAATAATGCTGATACGGCAAGCAATGGTGGCGTCAGCGTAGATTACAGCTATGGGGGCGGTTGGTACCTGAGCAACAGTGCCGACGAGGTCATACTGGTCGATAACCATGGCATCGAAGTGGATCGAGTCGAGTACGACAATGGCGCCACCTTCCCCGACCCCACGGGCGCTTCCATGGCCTTGATCGCGCCCATCCTCGATAACAATATCGGCACCAACTGGTGCACAGCCAGTACCCCCTATGGTGACGGTGACTTCGGCACTCCCGGTGCGGCCAATGATTGCCCACCCCTGCCGGGCGCGGGTGATATCCTCATCAATGAATTTATTGCCACCCCGACCGCGGCCGAAGCGGTGGAACTGTGCAACACGACTGACTCGGCAATCGATGTCGGCGGCTGGGTACTGGACTGGGGCTACGGCAATACGGCCCTCAATGATGATCTCAGCATCCCCGCCCACGGCTATTTGATCGTCGATGACAGCAACACCGCCGCCGGAATCTCCATTTCCAACAACGGTACTGTCCTCACGCTCAAGAACGTGCTGGCCGCCACCGTCGACCAGGTGGGCTACGGCAATAGCGGCGGCGCCCCCAAACCTGAGTACAACTTCAGCACGGCGCGGGTACCAGACTGTACCAGTACTGGCAGTGACGCGAACGACTGGAACATCGACCCCAGCCCTACTTTGGGCGCGGCCAATGATGGGCCTGCAGCAAAACTGGGTAGCAGCGCCGTCGTGATCAACGAAGTTGATCCCAACAGCGGCAGCGCTTTTATCGAACTGTATAATAGCGGTGCCGACCCCATCGACCTCGGCGGCTGGCGGCTGAGCGTAGACGATAGCTACGACATCCCTGCCGGACAAATTATTCCTCCTGGCGGCTTCTGGACCCTACCAGAAGCTGAATTCCCCGCCTACTTCAAGCTCACTAGCTCAGGAGACAATGTCTACCTCTTCAATGCTACGCTCGAGCGAGTCGATCAGGTGGGCTGGGATATGGTGCCGGGAAGTAGTTGGAATCGTCTACCGGATGGTGCAGGTGCCAATGATGGTTACCAACAGGTGCAGACACCCCTCTTCGCCCAAACCCCAACGCCCCTGGCCAGCAATCTTGGCGGTGTGGCTTTCACCTTCATCCACGATGTGCAAGGAGCGTCGCATCTTTCTCCCCTTGTCGATACTGATGTGAACAACATTTATGGTATCGTCACGGTTGTGCGCTCGCGAGGCTTTTACCTGCAAACGCCCGATGCTGATGTCGATGCCGATCCCGCCACATCCGAGGGCATCTACGTGTATACAGGTTCCGCCCCCGCCGTTGCTGTGGGAGATGGGGTGCTGATCAATGCTTCGGTCACCGAATACTATCCCGGAGGCTACAACTCCGGCAATCTCTCCACCACCGAACTCACCCGTCCCAACATCATCGTCATCAATCATGATAATCCCCTGCCCACCCCTACCCTGGTCGGTGCGGGTGGCCGCATGCCCCCTAATCAGATCATCGAAAACGATGCCACGGGCGACGTAAATACCACCGGTATCTTTGATCCTGATGAGGATGGCATTGATTTTTACGAAAGTCTGGAAGGGATGTTGGTGCAAATCAATGATGCTGTGGCCGTTGGTCCCACCAACCGTTATGGTGAAATTCCCGTAGTCGGCGATGGCGGTGCTTACGCTACCATTCCCAGCCTGCGTGGCGGTGTGGTCATCCAGCCCGGAGACTTCAATCCCGAGCGTATCATCATCGATGATGCTATTGTAAGCAGCGAACCACAGGTCATCGTCGGTGATACCTTTACGGCCCCCATCGTGGGAGTCATGGATTACAGCTACGGTAACTTCAAACTGCTCAATTTTGCGCCCCTGCCAGATGTAATTCCCTCGGGTCTGACACAAGAAGTAGCAGCTCGGCTGGGCCGCAATCAATTGCGCGTGGCCACCTTTAACGTGGAAAATCTCGATCCCGGCGATGATCCCGCCAAACTAGCTGGTCTCGGGCAGATCATCGCACACAACCTGCAAGCACCCGATATCATCGGTCTGGAAGAAATTCAGGATAACACGGGCCCCAGCGATGATGGCGTGGTCGATGCCAGTGCCACCTACGCCGCCCTCATTGCTGCTATCCAGGCTGCTGGCGGCCCCGTCTACGACTACCGCGATATTCCGCCCCTTGATAACCAGGATGGCGGTCAGCCCGGGGCTAATATTCGCGTCGGTTTCCTTTTCCGACCTGATCGGGTCAGGTTTGTCGATCGACCCGGCGGCGATGCTACCACTGCCACAGAGATCGTCGACACCGTCACTGGCCCCCACCTCACACTAAGCCCTGGCCGTGTGGATCCCAACAACCCCGCCTTTGCTGCCGACCCCGCTATCGGCTACCAGAACTCGCGCAAATCGTTGGCTGCCGAATTCCGATTCAACGGTCAGACCATTTTTGTCGTCGTCAACCATTTCAAATCCAAAGGCGGCGATGACCCCCTCTTTGGCCGTGTGCAGCCGCCCGTGCTCAACACCGAGGCGCAGCGCATTGCCCAAGCGCAGGTCATCAACGACTTTGCCGATCAGATACTGGCCAGTAATCCCAAGGCCAATATCATCGTTTTGGGCGACCTCAACGACTTCGATTTCTCGCCGCCCTTAACCGCGCTCAAAGGTGGGGTCCTGACCAACGTAGTTGAAACCCTCCCTCGCGCCGATCGCTACAGCTTCATCTACAATGGTAACTCACAGCAACTGGACCACCTGCTGATCAGCCCCAATCTGGCTCAAAACCACTTCCTCGCCGCGGATATCGTCCATGTCAATGCCGACTTTGCTGCCAGTACCCACGCCAGTGATCACGACCCCGTGCTGGCTATTTTCGAATTTCCTGTCTGGCGCTTCCGTGGTCGCACCTATCAAGGCCAGCTTGGTGACACCTCGCAGCCGCTACCCGGTGTCAGCCTGCATCTCTATGGTCGCAACAGTGGCGATCCGGCTCCCGGCACTCTGATTAAGTCCATCAGCAGTGATGCCTCCGGTTTCTTCAATTTCTACATTCTCAAACCGTGGATGTACGAGGTGATGGAGCTGACTGCCGATGCGCCTGCCGACATGGTTGCCAGCGGTGTCTGGTCAGCAGATGGTACCGTGGTCGGGGCCAATGCGGTGGAATGGACGCAGCCAGCACCGGCTGTGCATATGAATGCCCTCTTCTTTACGCCAACCTCGCAGACAAGCAACCGTATCTCGCCACGCTCCCTCCCCACAGATCCACCCACCACCCCAACTTACTTCTCCTGGCTGCCGATCATCACGCAGAACTAACAGCCGTCTTCACTTTAGAAAAGCCCGCTGGCATTGGTCAGCGGGCTTGTTTTTGTGTACGCACCAACGGCTGGAAGCCTTCACCTAAGACCTCGTAACTGGGCAGCACAAAAACAAAAGCATGTGTATCGATCTCGCTGACAATCTGCCGCAGTTGCCGGGTTTGACGACGACGTACGACCGTAAACAGCACAGTACGCTGGCTGCCAGTGTAGCCGCCTTCGCCCTGCAATAAGGTTACGCCCCGATCGAGCTTCTGGATGATGGCATCACGGATCAACTGCGGCTGTTGGGAAATGATAAAAACAGAATTCGTCGCCGTGAAACCTCGTTCCACAAACTCGATCACACGGGCGGTGACCCAAGCCACTACCAGGGCATACAGGGCGGGTGCCAGGCCAAATATGAGCGCGGCCAGGGCTAAAATCACCACATCCATGGCAAAAAGCGATCGGGCCATGCGGATACCCCATAAATGCTCGGCCAGCTTGGCGGGAATCTCGGTGCCCCCCGTCGTAGCATCAGCTTGAAAAACGAGGGCCAGGCCCACACCATAGAGCAAACCCCCGTAAAGCGTGTAAAGAAGGGGCTCTCCCTGGACTATGGGCAAGTAAGGGTTGAGCAAGTCGATAGCGAGAGAGGTGAGGGTGGCTGAGATCAGCGTTTTGGGCCCAAACTGGAGGCCGATCACGCGCAAAGCGATCACCAGAAAAGGCAAATTCATCAGCCACAAAGTCATTCCTACCGGCCATCCCCACAGACGATTGGCAAACATCGCCAGAGCAGTAAAGCCACCCGGTACGACGTCATTGGGGTCGAGAAAGATATCGACAGAGAGGGCGATGAGAAGAGAACTGATACAAATCAAGCCCAGGTTGAGCAATGAACGCCCTCGTATCACACCCAACCGTGTACGAATCAGAACTTTGCGATTAAAACGTTCCAAATGAACCATGGTGTTCTCTGAAAAGAGAGGTTGGATCGTGAAGAGAGAAGCTGCGCCTCAAAGCCGCGCTACCGAGTATCCTCGAGGGAGAAGATTCTTACGCTTGGGCCATTGCTTGTTCATAGGGCAAAGCGTGTCGCTTCGTCAATTCGCTGCATGTCGCTGGCACTCAACTCAAAGCGCATGGCCCCTGCTGCCTCCTGGGCATGGCGAATCTTGGAGGCGCCAGGAATAGCAACCACCGTTTCACCATGAAAGTTGATCAGCCAATTGAGGGCCACCTGGCTAATAGAGGCGTCATAAACAGCAGCGATCTCGGCCAGCAACTCGATCAATGGCCGCGACCGCTCGAGTTGGCGGCGTAAACGAAGTCGTCGGCCTAGCGGTGTTTGCGCCAATAGGTCGGGCTGTTGGTGAAACTTACCTGTGAGTAATCCCGAAGCAAGCGGAGCCCAGGCAATAATCGTGATCCCCAACTCTTTGGCGGCATCAAGAATACCATTGCTCTCGATACGGCGGTTGAGCAAGCTATATTGCACCTGGTTCGAAGCCAGAACGTGGCCTCTCTCAGCCAAGGCTCGCTGAGCCCGCCGCATCCGCCCTGCAGAAAAGTTACTCACCCCCACCGCTCGAATTTTCCCGGCCTCCACCAAATCTGCCATTGCCATCATTTCTGCCTCGGGTGAAGAAAAGGAAAATGGTTGATGTATCTGGTAGAGGTCGATTGAATAACCTCGCAAGAAATGCTGCCGCTCGCCGATGGACCGAGTGATATTTTTTGCTGTTCGAAACAGTGGCCACCACTTGGTTGCAATGATAACCTCTTCGTCCTTCACCCCCGCCGCTTTGAGCCCGCGCGCCAATCCCTGTTCCGAGCGGCCGTTGCCGTACATTTCCGCAGTATCGAACCAATTGATGCCCCCGGCCCAGGCAGCCTGAATGATCTCATTCATATCCTCTTGGCTCAACTCCCAAAAAGCAAAACGGAATAGACCATGCCCTCCGGCAAATTGCATGATTCCAAGACCGATGGGAGTGATCTTGATGTCGGTTTTTCCTAACGAGCGTTGTGGCACTGTTTGCATAAAATAAGACTCCTTTTCGAAGAAATGACGGCTTCAAGTTTAGGGGTTGGCATCATGACCGCCGCTGCCTTATCATATCGGGCTTATCCCTTTGCCGTCGCATCATATAACGCCCTTCCATGGCTGTCAATAAGTTTGGAAGTTAGGAAAAGAGAAACTGTAACAATAGTTGGCATTTGGGGATGAGCGTTGCGACGCACTTTCGAAGTGCGTCGCAACTGGGGTCATCATAACGATTTCACGACTAAACTGTCACACTCTCGAAAAAATAGCCAGCATATTGCACCCTAGTTTCCTCTGTGATAGAATACAGACCAACCGGTCGGTATTATTTTGCACTCGTATCGTTTCTCCCTTAATTCATCATGAGCAAACAAGAACGCGGCGATCTGACTCGCCGAAGAATCCTCCAGGCTGCGCGCACCAGCTTCAATCAACGCGGTTATGATGCCACGGGTGTGGCCGACATTTGCAAACAAGCTGGCGTCAGTAAGGGCGGATTTTATCACCATTTTCCCAGTAAACAAGCCCTTTTTATTGCCTTGTTGCAAGACTGGCTCAATGCTCTCGATACACAGATCACGCAATTGGCTGCACATGACACACCACCAGCGCTCATCCTCCAACACCTCACTGAAATCGTTACACCACTCTTTGAGGAAGCTGCCGGCCAGGTACCGATGTTCCTCGAATTCTGGAATAAAGCGGCGCGCGATTCTGAAGTTTGGCAAGCGACCATCGAGCCCTATCATCGTTATCGCAACATCTTTGCTGAAATGATCCAGCAAGGCATGGCAGATGGCGATTTTCGCCAGGTCGATGCCCAGATGATGGCTACAGGATTAGTTGCCCTGGGCATCGGACTCTTGCTCCAGGCCAGTTTGGATCAGGATGGTATGGATTGGGGAAAAACGGCAGAGCAAATTATTCAGACATTTCTCAAAGGATTAGAACCAGAGGAAGCAATATGAAAATTCTATTGACCGGTGCATTCGGCAATATCGGACTCCCAACCTTGGCTATTTTACGGGCACGGGGTCATCAAGTACGCTGTTTCGACCTCCCCACACAAACCAACCGTAAACTTTGGCAGCAGAAAGCAGCGGATGTCGAGGTTGTTTGGGGAGACTTGCGACGTATGGATGATGTACGTCGCGCCGTCCACGATCGCGATGTGGTAATCCATCTGGCCTTTGTGGTACCGAAACTCTCAGCCACAGGCATCGGCAGCGAAGACGAGCCAGAGTGGGCCCGTTCCATCAATGTGGGAGGAACGTTTAATTTGATAGCGGCAATTAAGGAACAAAATCCCCCGGCCAAGCTACTCTTTTCTTCTTCACTCCACGTTTTTGGACGCACACAGCATCAGGCACCCCCGCGTACGGTCGTCGATCCGGTGCAACCGGTTGAGCATTACTCGTTACACAAGATTACCTGTGAGGAGATGATCAAAGCATCGGGATTACCGTTTGCCATTTTTCGCCTGGCCGCGGCCATGCCCGTTCGCATGATCATGGATGCCGGCATGTTTGATGTCCCTCTAGATAACCGTATCGAGTTCGTTCATAGCAAAGATGTCGCACTTGCCATCGCCAATGCCCTGGAAACAGAGGAAACCTGGAACAAACTGTGGCTGATTGGGGGAGGAAGCCGTTGTCAGTTCTATTACGGTGATATGGCTGCACAAATCTTAGAGGCGATGGGTGTCGGCATGTTGCCGGCCGAGGCATTCAGCACCGTTCCCTACAGTACCGACTGGTTGGATACTAGTGAAAGTCAACGAGTGCTTCAGTTCCAACAGCATACCCTGGATGATTATCTCCTTGAAATGCGGAAAATGCTGGGATTTCGCCGTATTATTGTTAAAGCCCTGCGTCCTGTGATTCGTACCCACCTCTTGCGACAATCTCCCTATTACCAGGCATGGCGCAAAGAAAAACGTGCCCAGCATCATGAGGCAATGGCCTCTTCCTAAAGGTCGATAAGCGGCTGCAGCCGAGTCAAATGTCTTGCACAAAGACGCCCCCGGCAGGACTCGAACCTGCGACGCAGGGTTTAGGAAACCCTCGCTCTGTCCTCTGAGCTACGGGGGCATGACCGCCTGTAGTTTAGCATGACCGGGCCAAACTGGCAACGAATAAACCCTGTGAGGATAGGTTTCAAAAAGGAGCGGGGCGTCGAGCGAAGCATGGAAACACCCCTTTTTACAAGCCCATGCCGATATTGCCATGATACCGGGAATCGACGATACTTCTTGTATGCGCCGCTTCCTATTCATATTCTTCGTCGTCTTTTGGCTGGGGGCCTGTACTGATCCCCCTTTAGCGACCGCGACTGCCACACCCCCCCCCGTCCCTACCTTTACCCCCACGCCAACGCCTGATACCACCGGCGTATGGTTACCGTTGCTGGCTGGGGTACAGGTCGTACAGATGCAAGACGGGATAGTGGCTTTACGGCACCGCCCACGCGCCGTTTCGTACCAGGCATCATTCCAAACAGACCCAAATCAAGTAAAAACCGTAGGAGACTGGCTGGCACAAACGCCAGGAGCTCTGGCAGCAAGCAACTGCGGCTTCTACCTGGAAAAAGAGGGAATGTATCAGCATATCGGGCTGTTGATGGCAAAGGGGTATCTGTGGCAAAAACTGCGACCTAACTGGGGTAGTGTTCTCATTGTGCGGGACGGTGTCGGCTTTGTGGCACGTCGCCCCAAGCAGCTCCTGGCGCCCGCCGAGCTCGGCATTCAGGGGTGGCCAACGCTGGTATGGCGAGGAGTCTCTGTGAGCGGCCTCGACAATACAAATGTCGCCCGGCGTACAGCCGTGGGAATCGATGCCCGCGGCCGTCTCGTCTGGGTCGCAGCGCCAGTCCCTCTCACTCTGGCCGACTTCGCACAACGGCTTTTGATGCCCGATCTCGGCCTCATCGATGCCGTCAACCTGGACGGTGGCGCCTCTACAGCATTGCGCTGGTTCGATCCTCAGACCCAGACCCAGCATGGCCCCAACAACCTTCCCACCCCCTGCGTCATCCTCCTCTCACCTCCCTAAAAGGACGTCCGCTTTTCTCATGCATCTGCAAGCCCTTTTACACACCCTAGGGCAGGCCTATTCCGGTGATTTGGCCAAACGCCAGGTCGAGACCATTGCCCGTTATCATCGCATTCAGGCCAGCCCAGAATTTCGTGCCGCCGCCGAATGGGTGGCCCAAACCTTACAACAAGCCGGTGTTCAGGTCGAGATCGAACGCTTTCCTGCTAATTATCAAACACATTTTGGTGTACTTTCTTCCTTCCAGGAGTGGGAATGCCTACACGCCACTCTGGATTGGCTACAGGACGAAAATAGAGAGCGACTTTGCGATTATCACGTCTCCCCCCTGGCTGTGATCCAGCGCTCGGACTCTGTCAAAGGTGAATTCGCCGTAATCGATGTGGGGTTAGGTCGCGAAAGAGACTATGAAGGGAAAGACGTGCAGGGCAAACTGGTGTTATCTCGCGCTCCTGTGTCCGAAACATATCGCCGTGCTGTGAAGCAACGTGGCGCTGCCGGCATCCTCTTCGATGACATCGGTGCCACAGCTCCTGGTCGTAGTGTCATCGATTTACCCGACGCCCGGCAATACACCTCGTTTTGGTGGCCGAATACCGAGCAAAAAGGATGGGGCTTTGTCCTCACACCGCGACAGGGGCAGGCCATTCGCCAAGCACTGGCTTCTGGTGAGACAGTCACCATGCGTGCTCACATCGACGCCCGCTTTTTCGATGGCACAATCGAGGTTGTTTCGGCCACAATTCCGGGGCAAAATAACGAAAGCCTGTTGGGAATCGCCCATCTCTGCCATCCTCAGGGTTTTGCCAACGACAACGCTTCCGGTTCAGCCTGTTTACTGGAGTTGGCGATCTCCCTGCAAAAACTCATCGACAAAGGTGATCTGGCACCGCCACAACGCACGATTCGCTTTTTATGGGTGCCGGAAATGACGGGAACCTATGCCTGGTTGGCAGCCCATAGCGACAAAATCCCTCATATCATCGCCGGTATCAATCTGGATATGGTGGGAGAACGGCAGGAAACGACTGGCGCTGTCTTCGTCTTGGAGCGTCCCCCTGCCGCCGCAGCCTCCTTTGCACCCGACCTCCTGGAATGCCTGCGCGACATCTTACTGCCGGAGCAACCCACTCTGGGAGGTACCGACAATTTCCCCCGCATCCGCTATGCCACCATGCCCTTTAGCGGTGGCTCCGATCACATGGTGACCTCTGATCCCACCGTGGGTATTCCTACACCCATGCTCATACAATGGCCCGACCGCTTTTACCACACCACTGCCGACACTCTGGAGCACGTGGAGCCGATGTCATTGTGGCGTGCCGGCGTGTTGGCTGGCAGTTATCTTTACTGGCTGGCACAAGCAGGGACCGATGAAGCACACTGGTTGGGTTGGGAGATGATCATCCGTGCTGAGCAACGCCTGAATCGCTGGGTGCAGAACGAAACGACGCGTCTCTTAGAGATCGAGACGCCGGAAACACGTTCATCACAGTGGTCTCATCTGGTAGAAAAGTTGGAATATCAGCAGGAGCGCACCTGGGTAGCGTTGCAGTCATTGTTGCGGATAGGGGATGTAGCTGTTTATTTACCAGGCTGGCATGCCGAAATCGAAAATATCGGAGATCAGGCCCTGGATCGTAGTCGCCGGCAGGTGCGGCCTGCTAACCTCCCCCCCACCCCAGCTCCTGCCGATGACTGGGCTGAAAACGCGGGGCAATGGAAACCCCGCCGTCATTACTGGGGGCCAGTGATGGATTTGGTGGCGGGTATTCCCAGTTTCCCCCTCGACTCGGACGATCTCGAGCTCTGGCAGCAGCTCTATGCCGATGTCCCTAAATGGCGCGTTTTGCGTGCTCACGCAGAGTATTGGGCGAATGGCGAGCGTTCCTTGGCCGAAATTGCCCGCCTGGTTGAGCTAGAAACAGGGCAGGCGTTAGGGCCTGCCATCGAGCGTTATTTCCGTATCCTTGCTAAAGCTGGCCTGATGTCATTATAACAAACCCCCGGTCTGAGCCAGACCAGGGGTTGGAGGAACGAAAAAAGTAGCCGTCTAACGAGCCAAGGCCGTGAATTTCGCGGTCACAGCTTCCCAATTGACGACATTCCAAAAAGCGGCAATGTAATCGGGGCGGCGGTTCTGATAGTTCAGATAATAGGCATGCTCCCAAACATCCAGCCCCAGAATGGGGTTATGATTGGATAGGTAGGGACTATCCTGATTGGGTGTGCTGTAGACAACAAGGTTGCCAAAGGCATCAAAAGCCAACCAGGCCCAACCCGAACCAAAGCGTGTGGCCGCTGCTTTGCTGAACAGTGATTTGAATTCCTCGAAACCACCGAAAGCGGCGTCGAGAGCAGCAGCGAGGGCACCGGTCGGGGCACCACCACCTTGGGGACTCATGACCTCCCAAAATAGGGAGTGATTGACATAGCCTCCACCGTTATTACGAACAGCGGTACGAATGTCTTCGGGGACACTGGCCAGATTTCGCAGTAAATCTTCTGCACTCACCTCTGCCAACTCCGGGTGTTTTTCGATTGCGGCGTTGAGATTGTTGGTATAGCCGGCATGATGCTTGTCATGATGAAAACGCATAGTGTCGCCACCAATGTAGGGGGCGAGATCATCATAACCGTAAGGAAGAGGTGGAAGTTCAAATGCCATCAGAGTATTTCTCCTTGTCTGTATAGAAATATTGTGGTGAACTGTGGCGCTCAGGGAAATGAGGCCACAGTGATAAAGAATAGTTACTGTTTTCAATTATAGCATGGGGTGTCCGCAAGAATGCGTACAATATTCAAACATTTACCCTACAAAGCAGATTAGGGTTTGATTAATGCTGTATCTGGCATGTTGAGTGGGTGCATGCGCCAAGCTTATGGACGCGGCCAGTGACACGATAGTAGATCGTTTTCAGCCCCTAAGTACAAACACGTAAGTTGTGAGGGATAATTGACGTTATTTCATCACAAATACTCCCTAAAACTGTCATTCTGAACGACTTTTTTAAGGTCAACAAACATCAAAAGGATGCGAATATCAAGACGAAAAGGCCCATCGTGGTGCCAATTCTAGTGAAGAATCTAGCGATTTATCTACCGCTAG
>JAADFV010000289.1:0-744 GCA_013152695.1 Chloroflexota bacterium
TGGGGAGGAAGACGGGACACGGGATACCGAAGACGTCTCAGGCCCGGTTTTCGGGTTTCCCGGTCTTCTGTTTTACCGGCTTACCAGTCTCTCCCTGTCTTGCCTTTGCAGGAATGCCAATAACTGTTGGGGAAAGTCGGTGATGATGCCGCTTACGCCAGCCTCGGTGAAACGGCGCCAATCTTCGGGATCGTTGACGGTGAAGAGGTTGATATGAATGCCTTGGCCTTCCAGTGCACGTACCTCATCTGGAGTGATCAGGGTGTAGCGGGCATTGTAGGTGGCAAAATCGAGATGGCTCCAATCGAGGGGAACATCTTCGTGATAGCCTACCAGGGCCTGAACCTCGATACGGGGGCACAAGGATTGGGATTGCCGTAACCAGTCGTGTACGAAGGAGGAAAATATGACCCGGTCTTCGGGAATGCCAACCTCTTCCACAAGGGCGAGAACGGCTTCGACGAGAGGAAAGTGATCCTGGGGCGCGGGCTGTCGCTTGAGTTCGAGGTTGATGCGCCAATTGAGGTCTTTAGTGAGCTGCAAGGCAGAGCGCAAAGTGGGAATGTGTTCTCCACGCATGGCAGCAATGTCCTTGCTGCTGACATGGGAAGCGGCGATCTCGCCAAAAGGGTCCTCCTGAACGAACCAGCTGCCGGCATCGAGTCGCTCGATTTCATCCAGCGAAAAGGTGGAGAAAGTCCAGGGTGAACGCTGGGGAAATTGTTGTTTGACATCGGTTGTACG
>JAADFV010000289.1:810-4616 GCA_013152695.1 Chloroflexota bacterium
TCGGCCCCTACTTGATAGGCCTTGCGGGCCGCAGCCAATGTGTTTTCGGGCGCGAGACTACGCGCGCCCCGGTGCGCAATAGTAACGGTATGAGCCATTTTACTTCTCACGGCCCAGGGCGAATCCTTTCGTGAATTGTTCCTGGAGGAGGAGGAAGATAACCATGGGTGGAATCATGGCGAGAATTGCTGCAGCCATGACGAACCCCCAATTTGTGGTGTCTTGCTGGTTGGTAAGACTACGTAACCCGACCTGAATAAGCTGGCGATTGTTTTCGCGGATGATCACCAAGGGCCAGATGTACTGATTCCACATGTAGATGAACTGAATCAAGGCCAGAGCGGCGATGGTGTTCCACGACATGGGGATGAGGATGCTCCAGAGAAAACGGATCGGTCCTGCCCCGTCGACGCGGGCGGCATCGGCCATATCGGCGGGGATACTGGAGAAGTGCTGTCTAAAGAGGAAGACGCCCGTAGCGCTGGCGAGGAAGGGTACGGTCAACACGGCATAGCTATTTTCCAAGCCGAATTGCTGGGCAATGTCAGAGACCAGATTGAACAAGGCGACAATCATAATCTCTGTGGGCATCATCAGGGTGAAAAGAATGAAGTAAAAAATCCACTCTTTGAAGGGGAAATCGAAATAGACCAGCCCCAACCCTGCCGTCATCGAGAAGATGGTCTTGAAAAACATGACGACCCCGGCCACGATCAGGGTGTTTTTCATGTAGAGGCCAAGATCGAATTGCTGCCAGACGACTCTGTAGTTGTGGAGGCCGGCCGTGCCCGGGCCCAATTGCGGGGGAAAGTGGTAGACTTCGGCCCGAGTTTGCGTAGATTTTGCCAGGGCAAAGAGGACGGGCGCCAGTACCAATAGGACGATGATGATCAAGACAATGTGTGAGATGATTTCGTTGCGTGTCTTGCGTTTGATGTGTATGCTCATTGTCAACCTCCGTAGTGCACCTGGCGTCCGCTCGTGCGGAATTGGAGAAGCGTGAGACCGACCACCAGTAGGAAGAGAATAACCGACTGGGCCGAAGCGAGACCAGTTTTGTAGTATTCGAAGGCGTCACGATAGAGGTTGTAGATCATGACGTTGGTGGCGTCAAGGGGGCCGCCCTTAGTAAGAATGTCAATCATACCAAAAATGTCGAAGAAGGAATAGGTGATATTGGTGATGAGGAGGAAAAAGGTCATGGGCGAAAGCAAGGCAAAGGTAACGCGCCAAAATCTTTGCCAGGTGTTAGCGCCATCGATCGACGCTGCTTCCAGGACCTCGGTGTTAACATTCTGCAAGGCGGCCAAATAGAACACGATATTATAACCCAAATTCTTCCAAACACTGGCCATAATCACGAGGATCACGGCTAATTTGGGGTTCCCCAGCCAGTTGAGCTCATGTCCGACCAAAAGTGAGGTTAAGTAATTGACGGCGCCAAATCCAGGCGAAAACATGAATAAAAAGACCACACCAGCCACTGCCGGGGAGAGGGCAAATGGCCAAATCAATAAAAAGCGATAAATCTGAGCGCCATGGATTTTTTGATTGGCGATGAGGGCGACAAAAAGTGATAATCCCAGACCGATGATCACCACGGCCGCGGCCACCATCACGGTAACGTAGATGGTATGATGGTAACTACTGTCATGAAGAAGATTAAGGTAGTTCTCCATACCCGAGAACTTCGTTCTCAAACCCAAGAAAGCTACCCGATAAAACGATAGGCGAAAGGTCTGAATGACCGGGTAGTAGAGAAACACCACAAGGATGATGAGGGTTGGGAGCAGGAATAGCCAGGGGAGCCATTTTCCTTTGAATCTGGCGGTGCTCATAAGGACTCCATCAAGTGAGAATTGCGAATGACCGGGTGACCCGGTTACTTAACCGAATCACCCGGCCGGGTAAGAAGATTGATGAAAACCAGCGTTGAAATGCTGATTGGCCGAAAATTATTCGACCGACTTGTTGTACTCTTGGATCGCTTTGTCAGCTTGCACCTTGGCTTCAGCCAGGGCATCATCCACAGAGGCCTGTCCTGCCAGCACTTTCTCGATTGCTTGTTCGATGATGGTGCGGACTTCGGGGAAAGCACCAATGACAGCGCCACGAGTGGCCTTAGAGTCTTTGGTGTTGAGGAGCTGGTCGAAGGCGGCGCGGTAAGCAGGGTTGCGCTGGAACCAGTCCTGGCCCTCGAGTACGGTCACAGAGGACTTGCGAATGGGGAAGTAGCCGGTAGCTTTGTGCCAGCGAATGGCATTCTCGGTGTTGGTGAACCAGGTGACGAAGTCAGTAGCAGCCTTCATCTCATTGTCAGGATGTCCACCAGACATCCACATGCTGGCACCACCGACGATAACGCCCTGACGCACGCTGTTTTCGGGATAGGGCAGATAGCCCGTGCCGAGCTCAAATCCGTTCGCAGCAGCATCGTTCTGGCGATTGACGACATCACTGGTGGAGGTAATTTCCATGGCAGCCTGGCCAGAGACGAAGATAGCATCGGCACCATCCCAGTCTTCCAGCTTACCGCTGTAGGCATAGTAGCCTTTGTCATACATCTCTTTCCACCAGCTCACGATTTCTTTGGCGGGGGCGTCGGTGAGATTGACAGATGTAGCACGGGCATCACGTCCGTTACCGTTGTCGGCCAATTCAGCGCCCATGTTGGCCATCCATTGTTCGAAGAACCAGCTATGCAGCGGCCAGGAAACACAGTTCTTGGCAGCACCACTGTCCACGATGGTCTTGCAGACGGACAGCATTTCTTCAAACGTCTCAGGTGGCTTGTCTGGATCCAGGCCAGCCGCACGGAAGATGTCTTTGTTGTAGTAGAGAATGGGGTTGGAGGAGTTCCACGGCATCGAGTAGAATTTGCCGTTGAAGCGGTAGTAGTTGGCCACACCACCGATCAGGTCTTCCATGTGCACCCAAGAGGGGGCATTGTCTTCGAAGGGCACGAAGATGCCGGAATCCAACGCTAACTGGGAACCAACCTCAAAAATCTGGACGATGTGAGGGGGATTGCCCTGTTGTGCGGCGAGGATAGCGGCATTGAGGGTGTCACGGTAAGAGCCTTTATTTTCGACATGGACATATGTGCCGGGATGGGTATAGTTGTAGTCGGCAACCATGCGCTCGATGAGCAGCTTGCGGCCGCCGCCAAAGGCATGCCAGAAGTTAATTACGGTTGCACCCTCCGGAATTACTTCCTGGGCTTCTTTTTGCACTTCCACCACTTTGGTCACTTCCACCACCTTGGTGACCTCTACCACCTTCGTTTCGGTCTGTCCCGCCGGGGCAGGGGATGCGCAGGCGGCTACAACGACCGCTACCAGCACGACCAAAGCTACCAAAATAAGAGAACGACGGAATGAAGTTTGCATGGTTCTTCTCCTTCTTCGGAAAGAGTCATGGGATGTTCTTCGTCATTGAGAACAAGATTGGATTTAACGATACTTCACTTTGTCAACACAATTATGTGATTATCTCAGGACTTGGCATCACCTCCTTACTATCATCAGGGCAAATCATGGATAGGGTTGATAAGAATGGGTGTACCCCAGCCACTGAGTGACCTTGATAATGACCACTGGGCGGGTATTAAGTGTATACCCATTGACTTTGTTTGTGCAAGTATTCTGCAAGAGAGGGTATTGAAAGAATGTTGCATTGGCCCCATGAAGGCGGTCGCCAAACCAATACCGCGCAGGGCTCTGTGATCTTCATTAAGTATTCTTAACTTATCACATTTTTATCGAGATTGCAAGCTGAAAAAGAGAGTGGGCTGGGGGGAGGAGGAA
>JAADFV010000290.1 GCA_013152695.1 Chloroflexota bacterium
ATTCGTATCCATTTTATGTGTGTTGACCTCAAAAAGCCGCTCAGAAAGACAGTGCAAGGGAGTATTTGTTAGGAAATAACGTCAATTATCCCTCACAACTTACGTGTTTGCACTTAGACCAGGGCTCAGCAGCATCGATCTCAATCGCCCCGGTTTACTGGTTTTCTGGCCTACCGGTCTGCATGCACGCTTGTTTCTTCCTGATACGATCAATCCGGGGAAATAAAGGATTCTCAGACAATGAGAATCTACTAGGCACTGCGGCGAATCTGCATGAATTTCTTGGCCGTATCTACAGCTACGGCGGCGTCGCGACAATAAGCATCGGCGCCGATTTCCTCGGCAAAGGCCTCGCTCAAGGGCGCGCCGCCAACTAAGACGGTCATCTTGTCACGAACACCTGCTTCGCGCAAGGCGTCGATGACGGTCTTCATGTAGGGCATGGTCGTGGTCAGCAAGGCACTCAGCCCCAAGATCTCTGGGTTGTACTCCTCAATCGCGGCGAGGTAGTCTTCGACGGAATTGTTGATGCCAATATTGTAGACTTCGAAGCCGGCGCCTTCCCACATCATACTCACAAGATTCTGGCCGATATCATGGATGTCGCCTTTGACTGTGCCGATCACGGCTGTTCCCATCCTGGGGGCGCCACTCCCTACCAGCAAGGGACGAAGGATGGACATGCCAGCTTTCATCGCCCCGGCAGCCATCAACACCTCCGGTACGAAGAGAATCCCGTCACGAAAATCTTTGCCGACGATATCCATACCTGCGACCAGGCCTTGGGTCAGTACTTCGTATGGCGTCAGGCCTCGAGACAATGCTTCCTCGACTTCTTCCAGAATCTCGTCTGCCAGCCCATCATACAAATCCTCTTGCATCAGTTCGAGCAATTCGTCAGTCGGGAGTTCCAGAATGTTGATTTCGTCGCTCATGACATACCTCATATTTTAGGTAAGTTGGATAGATGACAACAGCCGGCCCGCGCAGAATGGGCGTGCTGAGTGCAAACGCAGGTATTGTAATGCATAACAGGCGAAAGTCCACAACGTCCTTCGCGCAGGTCGAGCAAAGCCATGAGCCGTCACTCAAGCCATGAGTTCTGCTTTACGAGCGCGAATAAAAGCCTGGAGCTCAGCATCGAGGTTAGGGTCCAGAGGGGGGGCTTCGTAGGAGCGCAGGCGCCGCTTCACTTCGGCGGCCGCCCGTTCATAGGCATCCACCGCACCCGCTGCTTCCCACGCCTCCGAAGGCTGATAATCAAACAGCTCTGAGCGATAAAAAGCAGTACGGAAATTCTTCATGGTGTGAGGTGTACCAAGATGATGGCCACCCGGCGGTACGCTGCGAATCGATTCCATGGCAAAGCCATTTTCGGACATATCGAGACCTTTGAGGAAGGTGTGGAAAGCGCCCAGAATCTCGCAATCGAGCACAAATTTCTCGAACCCGGCCGTGAGACCGCCATCCAACCAGCCGGCTGCGTGCAAGACGAAATTGACGCGGGCCATGACCGCGGGCAGCATGGTCATCACCGATTCGTAGCCGGCCTGGATGTCGGGAATCTTGGCACTGGCAAACATGCCGCCACTGCGGAAGGGTAAATTTTGGCGGCGGGCAAGCTGGGCGCTGACGTAGAGCGCGAGCTGGCTTTCTGGTGAACCAAAAACAGGAGAGCCACTTTGCAGATCAACATTTGTCTGGAAAGAACCGTAAACGACGGGGGTGCCGGGCTCCACCATCTGCGTAAAAGCAATGCCGGCGAGGGCTTCCGCATGCTGCTGCGCCAGTGTTCCTGCCACCGCTGCCGGTGCCATGGCCCCGGAAAGGATGAAAGGCGTGATGATCACTGCCTGCCGAGCCCGCGCGTACACCTTCAAAGCCGCCAACATGCGATCATCCAGGCGGCGGGGGCTGCTGATGTTGATCAGGGAAATCAGTGCCGGCTGCTGGCGAATTTCCTCTGCCCCAAACAGCATTTCTACCATCTTCACGCTGTCGGCGGCATCTTCCGCCGAAATCACCGAGCCCATGAAAGGTTTGTCACTGTATTTGATATGGCTGTAAAGCATATCAAGATGGCGTGTCGCTGTAGGCCGGTCGTTGGGCTCGACGATGACGCCACCGGAGTGGTGGATGTAAGGGCTGAGATAGGCCAGTTTCACGAAATCCTGGAAGTCTTGCAGAGTACCGTTGCGCCGCCCATGTTCGCGGTCGGCCACGAAGGGTGGGCCGTAAACAGGGGCAAAACACATGGCCTTCCCCCCGATCTGCACAGAACGCTCGGGGTTACGAGCCCTTTGTGTGAACTGGCTGGGCGCCTTGCCGACGTATTCCTCGATCACCACTGGCGAAAAGAAGGCAAGCTCCCCCTCAACCCGCACACCGTGCTCCTGTAAGATCGTCAGGGCCTCGGCATCATCCATAAACAGGATACCCACTTCCGAGAGTATTTCCAGGGCAGCCTGGTGGATGCGTTCTAAAGCTGGAGCATCCAGCAACTCATAAACGGGTAGCTGATGTAGAGGCTGCGTGATCTTGGCGACAGGCGCTGGCACCTCACCCCGGCTACGACGACTGCGACGACGACTACGCCTTTCTGGAGACATGGCACACTCTTTCCTTTTTATAATGCGCGTACGGACGAACCTGGCCGTGGCATATCCAGCATCACTTGCTGGATTGTGCCCTGAAATGTCTGGATGTGATCGATGAGTAACTGTGCGGCCCCGTCGGCGTCACGGGCACGCAGTTTTTCCAGAATATGAATGTGTTCGAGGACAGCTTCGTGCATGCCTCCGATTTCGAAAAGGGCATAATACCAGAGGCGCAGGCTCAAGGCATACAAGGAAACCAGTGTATCCCGTAGGAATTTATTGTCGGCTGCCTCGTACATGATGTTGTGACAGGCTTCATCGATGGCGATCAGCGTCTCCTGACCGACATTTTCCAGCTCTGCCCCTCTCAGAATTTCGTCCATACGCTGCCAATGCTCTTCTTTACCCCTTTGGCTGGCGAGGCGGGCGGCAAAGCTCTCCAAGACCAGGCGTGCTTCGAAGAGGCGGTTCAAATCGGTGATGCCGATGTCGCTAACAAAAGTGCCGCGACGAGGCACGATCACGATCAGCTTTTCCAAAGCAAGGCGCTGCAAAGCTTCACGGATAGGTGTACGCCCCAACCCCAATTCCTCACGCAAGGCTGACTCATTGATCACAGCCCCTGGTGCCAATTCTAAAGCAATAATTTTATGACGAATCAGTGCATAAGCTTGTTGGCTTAGCGAGGCTGTAGTTGGCCGTTGCGTGCGCTTTTTACGCCGAGAAGATTGTAAGCTAGACATGATTGCCCTTCGCAATTAGGAAAAAACAAAGAACCTGAGGTACACTGATATATCATAAATATATGCAAATTGCAACTCTTCAGCAAGCCCTTGCGAAGAATGCAACCGTTATTCACTCATTTCCATTCTCAATACGTCCTTTAATGGAGGCAACGATGGTTCCGTTTCAAGCGTATCAAACCCCGACTGCATTCAAACATGGTCTGGGTGTACTGGCCAATTTAGCGGATGAAGTCAAGGGATTGGGTATCAAACGCCCCATGATCGTCACCGATCCGGGCATTGTTGGCGCCGGCATCGCCGACGAGGCAGCCAATGTCCTCAAACAAGGTGGGATCGATTATGTCATGTTTGATCAGGTAGAAGCCAATCCCCCCGTGGCACTGGTCAACAAAGGCGCCGAGATCTACAAAGAGGAAGGCTGTGATGGTCTCATCGGTCTCGGGGGAGGCA
>JAADFV010000291.1 GCA_013152695.1 Chloroflexota bacterium
GTTGTGCTCATCATCAAAGAGGAATTCGGCCAAGGCACGAGCAAGCTCGGTCTTGCCTACACCGGTGGGGCCCAGGAAGATGAAGGAGCCGATGGGGCGGTTGGGGTCTTGCAGTCCCGCTCGGGCACGGCGTACCGCCGCCGATACCACCCGAACAGCTTCATCCTGCCCGACCACTCGTTGGTGTAGACGTTCTTCCATGTGCAGCAGCTTCTGCACTTCACCCTCCAAGAGCTTGCTCACGGGGATGCCGGTCCAATTGGAAACGACTTCCGCCACTTCCTCGGCATCCACCTCCTCTTTGAGGAGAGCGCCATCGGCTTGCAGCTCGTGCAAGCGGGCTTCTGCTTCTTGCAGCTCGGCTTCCAATTGGCTGAGCTGGCCGTACTTCAGTTCGGCGGCGCGTTGCAGATCGTAATTGCGTTCGGCTTCTTCAATTTGAATGCGTAATTGGTCAATTTTCTCTTTGATCTCCCGCACTTTGCTGATGGCCTCTTGTTCGGTCTGCCAGCGGGCGGTGAGGCGGGAGCTTTCGGCTTTGAGCTCGGCCAGTTCTTGTTCGATGACCTTAAGACGTTCTTTGCTGGCCTTGTCTTTTTCCTTCTTCAGTGCCTCCCGCTCGATTTCCAATTGCATGATATGACGATCGATCTCATCCAGCTCTTGGGGCTTGGAATCGATTTGCATGCGCAGACGGCTGGCAGCCTCGTCGATGAGGTCGATGGCTTTGTCGGGAAGGAAACGATCGGTGATATAGCGATGGCTGAGGGTGGCTGCCGCAATCACGGCAGAATCGGTGATGCGTACACCATGATGCACCTCGTAGCGCTCTTTCAGGCCGCGCAAAATGCTGATGGTATCCTCGACGCTGGGTTCATCCACAAACACGGGCTGAAAGCGGCGTTCGAGAGCAGCATCTTTTTCGATGTGCTGGCGGTATTCGTCCAGGGTGGTAGCACCGATGGCGTGCAGTTCGCCACGGGCGAGCATGGGTTTGAGCATGTTGCTGGCATCCATGGCGCCTTCGGCCTTACCTGCACCCACCAGGGTGTGCATTTCGTCGATGAAGAGGATGATTTGACCTTCGGCCGCGGTGATTTCTTTGAGCACGGCTTTCAGGCGCTCTTCAAATTCACCCCGGTACTTGGCTCCAGCTACCAACGCCCCCAGGTCAAGGGCGACGACACGCTTTTCTTTGAGGGTGGTGGGCACATCGCCTTTGACGATGCGCTGGGCCAAACCCTCGACAATGGCCGTCTTACCTACGCCCGGCTCGCCGATGAGAACAGGGTTGTTCTTCGTGCGGCGGCTGAGGATCTGGATGACTCGCCGGATTTCTTCATCACGGCCGATAACCGGGTCGAGCTTGCCTTTGCGAGCTTCTTCCGTGAGATCACGGCCATATTTGCTCAGAGCTTCATACTGTGCCTCGGGGTTGGGGCTGGTTACGCGTTGGCTGCCACGGATACCGGCCAGGGCCTGGACAATGGCGTTGTAATCGACGCCAAGACTGGTGAGCAAATCGCGCACCTCTGCCGGTGCCTTGGGCGAAGCCATGGCCATGAGAATATGTTCGGTCGAGGTGTAATCATCGTGCATACTCTGGGCGATAGATTCCGCTTCTTCCAGAATACGCGCCGTATCACGACTCATGCCTACCTGGACGCTGGTACCGGTAGCACGGGGTTTTCGTGCCAGGGCCTGCTGCACCTGTTGCAGCACCATCGCGGGATCAGCGCCGATGCGTTGTAACACCGACGGCGCCACACCCCCTTCCTGGTTGATCAGCGTAAACAACAAATGTTCGGGATCAACGGTAGGATGTTCGTATTCCTGTGCCAGGTTTTGGGCCTCGAGTACGGCCTCCTGGGCTTTTTGGGTATATTTATCAAATCGCATAAGTGCTTTTTCTCCTTATTTTCTCTATGAATGCGGTGTTTTAGTCTCAAACGCTTCTCACTGCCCCTCTTTGCGCAAGCAAAGGCGCGGGGACACAGGAAACGCCAGAGGATATCGTAATTCACTCTTCCAGTATAACCCCTTTTCATTAGCGGAAAACAAGCAAATGATTAGCAGAGTATTTGATTATGTTGAACTTAGGGGTGTTTTAAGTAAGTTGAGGTATGAACCTTAAGAAAACAAGAATCGGTGAGGGTTGTCAAGATCATTTTGGTCTGCAAGTTGCTTCTCAATCGCTGCGAGGAGTGCATCCATATCAGGATGGAGCTTGTTGGCACTCACTTGCTCTTTTAAGTGACGCCAGAATCGTTCAATCGGATTCAAGGTTGAACAATAAGGAGGCAGCCAGAACACCCACACACGATGCTCAAATAGGCTCAGCGCAGCCAACGAGGCCGCACTTTTATGAATGGATGCATTGTCCAACACCAGAACGATTACGTCCTCTGGATATTGCTTCACTAAAAGGTGTTCCAAAAAGTCAATGAAGGCCGCACTGTTCTTGCGCCTGGATGTCGTCCAGGTGATGGTATTGTCAGCCCAGTCATAGGCGCCAAAGACATGATGATGGCGTTGCTGACCCGGGGTTGGAATACGTTTTTGCTCACCTCGTTTCATCCAACATGCCCGCAGGGGCGGATGCAGACTCAACGTGGTTTCGTCCATAAAGAGGAGTCGGTAATCACCTGTTGGCGCCCCTTTTTTAGCTCATGTAACTGAGCTTCTGCTGTAGCCTTGGCCGATTGATCTTGCAAATTAGTCAAATCATGCTTGGGACGTCGATAAACATAGCCATGTTGGTGCATCAGGTAGCGTAAATGCCCCGTACTCAGCTCAACACCTGTTTCCTTCGCCAAATGATCTCGTAAACGTTCGACCGTCCAGATTGCGAACTTATACCCGAATTCTTCGGGTTCCTTATTCAATGTCTCTGCCAACGTCGCCAGATAGGCGTCATCTGCTTTTTTCTGCGGACGCCCTTTCGGACGGTTTGCTAGACCTTCTATGCCGCCTTCTGTATAACGATGCCACCAACTATAGACTGTCGCTTCGCTCACCTCCATGACTGCCGCCACCTCTTTCGGTGGGGTGTTGCGACTTAATAGACGAATAGTCGTTGCTCGTTGGCGCACTTCCGGTCGCTTGTCTCTCCTGATCGCCTGACCAAGTGCTGCATCCTGTTCTTCAGTTAGGGTAAATTCAATTCGTTTTGGCATACCTCCTATTGTATCATCTTATCCTCTAGATTCATACCTTTAATTACTTAAGCAATAAATGACTTAACTTGATTGAGAGATGTTTTGGGTTGCTAGCCTAATCCTCCCACGTTACCGGTTTAAAAGTAAATAGAGTTTCCCCAAAACTTCATCCATTGCTTTTTGTGGTAACTTACAAATAAACTCTGCCTCTCGTTGTCGCCAATCAAGACTCTTCACCTGGTCGGATAAGATCACGCCACTTATCGGCAGATTATAGGGTATTTTAGTCTCGAAGGGATAGCCTTTGACTCTACTTGTGATGGGACAAAAAATAGCTAATCCAACTTTGCGGTTATACTCTTCTGGCGATAAAACAAGTGCTGGACGTCTCCCTTTTTGTTCATGTCCTACCTGAGGATTGAATGTCAGCCAGACGATATCGCCACGACTCGGAATAAATGTCATCATTTCACCAAACTTCGTTCCCCACTGCCTCACCGGTATCGATTTCACCATGGATATTGTCGCTGGTCACCGCGGCCAATAACTCTTCGAGTGACCATTGTTGACTAGGAACTGGTTTTATAACAATCTCCCCCTCACGTAGTGAAATTTCGACAATTGAATT
>JAADFV010000292.1 GCA_013152695.1 Chloroflexota bacterium
GCTACCGGGCCGAGCCCCCTGACTTTTTGCCGATCTTAGGCGATACGCCCGTCGAGGGCTACATGCTGGCCATCGGCGCCGGCGGTAACGGTGTCATCGAGGCGCCCACCATCGGCCGTGATATGGCAAAATTCATCATGACCGGGGAAAAGAACTGGTACGTGAAACGCCTTCCCTTATCTCGCTTTGACGACATGGAAAAGGTTGTATCCGCTAAAGAAAAACTTCAGCGATAATTACCGGAAGGCATTTATCACGCTTTGACATCAAGTCCTGATCCTGATATCGTTGGTAACAGTCGAATCAAAGCCCTTCGCACCGGCAAGTAACCATCTTCATGCCAGTGCGAAGGGCATTTTAGACCCGTCCTATGATTGATCTTCTTTTGAAGAACGCAAAGCTTGAAGGAAACGATGTGCGCCTCGATGTTGCCATCGCTGACGGCACTATCATCGACCGCGGCCCAAATCTGGATTATGTGGCGCGGCAGACGCTAGATGTAGGTGGTCGCTTACTGATTCCCGGCTTTGTGGAAAGTCATTTGCATCTGGATATTGCTTTGATGAATTCCTGGCGGCAACCGGGCCGCCCCGAACCTTATACATCTCCCTATAGGCTGAACCAGGCGCTGGAACGCCGTCGCCGCGAGTTCACAGAGGATGATATTGAACGACGGGCCAGCGCGGCATTGGAACTTGCTTCGCGACACGGCGTTACCGCGTTGCGCGCTCAGTGTCACGTTGATCCCGAAATTGGCTTGAAACACGTCAAGGCTTTACAAAAGGTCAAAGAAAAATACGCCGGACGAGTCACCCTTCAGATAGTAGCCTTTCCCCAGCAAGGACTATTGCGCCATCCCAACACTAAAGATCTTTTTCGCGAAGCGTTTCGGGTGGGCGCGGATGTTATGGGCGGTGCAAGTAACCTCGATGTTGATGCTCAGGGGAACAGTGATGTCAAGGCACACATCGAGGCGGCGTTTGAACTGGCAATGGAATTGGACGTTGATTTGGATATTCACGCTGATCTGAGCCTTCCCTGGCAGGTTGAATTGGATGACCTTGAGGTGGTACACATTGCTCGCAAAACTATTGAATGCGGCTATCAGGGGCGGGTTACGGTTGGTCATGTCTCAGCCCTGGATTCAGCGTTGCCAGAAGTAGCCGAACAAGCCATTCAGCTCATTAAAGATGCAGAAATAAGCGTAGTCAGTCAACCAGATTTGTATCGCCTGGGGCGCGAAGACACTCACCATGTGCGCCGTGGTCTGACTCGTGTGAAGCAACTATTGGCTGCGGGCGTTAACGTCACGTATGCTTCAAACAACGTGAGAGATGCCCTGCGCCCCCTGGGGAATTTCGACTTACTGGAAGAGGCACTTATTCTGGCTTATGGCGCTCATTTGGACACTGTGGACGAGCTAAATACACTCTTACAAATGAGCACCTATAATGCCGCCCAAGCCTTGAAGCTTCAGAATTACGGACTTGAAAAGGGCTGTGCAGCGGATCTGGTTGTGTTAGACGCACCTACGGCTTCAGCAGCAATTGTAAGCCAGGCAGAAAAACGTTACGTTTTCAAAGCCGGACATTTGATGGCATCCAATCAAGTAGTGAATGAACTTTACAATGGTGACTATTATGCGCATACTTTTCATTAACCCCAATACCTCAGAGGAATTTACAGAACGTATCCAGGAAATTGCCCAACAGTATGCCTTTCCCGGCACAGAAGTGGTGGCAATGAACCCAACTTCGGGCCCACGCTCTATCGAAAGCATTTACGATGAATTGCTCAGTTCCGCCGGCACCCTGGAACTGCTCATCAGTGAACTGGACAACTTCGATGCCTTTGTCATTGCCTGCTATAGCGACCATCCCACCATTTATGCTGCCCGAGAAATCACGGATAAACCGGTGCTGGGAATTGCCGAGGCCTCGATGTATCTGGCCTGCATGGTAGGCTACAAATTCAGTATTGTGACCACCAATGATGAATGGGAGCCGTTGCTGTGGGATGCCGTCCATCACTACGGCCTCAGCGACCGCTGTGCCTCGGTGCGCACCACCGGCATGGCCGTGCTTGATCTGGAGGCTGGCGGGGAGCAGGATACTTTCAGTCTCATTTTGGCTGGCGCCCGTCAGGCCCTGAAGGAGGATGGGGCAGAAGTGATTTGTTTGGGTTGTGCCGGTATGGCCGGGTTAGATAAACAGCTTGAGGAAGCACTGGGTGTGCCGGTCATCGATGGTGTCATCGGCGCCTTGAAGCTTTTGGAAGGAATGATTGGCTATGGACTTCGTACCAGCAAACGCCTGGCCTATGCTACCCCTGCCCGCAAAGAACTGCTCAATCTCCCTCCCATTTTCGACAAACCTTATCGTACCTGACGAGATGCGAAGAGCTTAGCGACTACGCATCATTCTCTTGTAATCCAGGAAACACGCCTCATTTCTACCAGCCCTCATGTGCGCTGTTTCTCCCCCTATCATGCAACTTGAAGCCTAAAGCTACCACCGTAGAGGTGAAATGATGACAAAATATGCTGATTTGAATACGTCGGAACGAATTCTCTTGGGCCCAGGCCCCAGTATGGTTCATCCCCGCGTCCTGCGGGCGATGGCCCATCCCCTCGTGGGGCACCTCGACCCTCAGTTCTTGCTCATCATGGAAGAGGTACAGGAATTACTGCGTTACGTCTTCCAGACCGAAAATGAATTGACTATTCCCGTCTCGGGTACGGGCAGTGCTGCCATGGAGGCATCGCTCTGCAATTTCATCGAGCCGGGCGACGAAGTCGTCATTGGTGTCAATGGTTATTTTGGTGAGCGCCTGTGTGATATGGCGGGACGCTATGGCGCAGTCGTGCGGAGGTTGGACAAAGCCTGGGGTGAGGTTTTTTCACCGGAAGAAATCGAGGCCGAGTTGAAGAAGAAACCGGCTAAATTGGTGGCCCTGGTTCACGCCGAAACCTCTACCGGCGCCTTACAGCCCCTGGAAGGGATGTCCGAAATCGTGCACCGGCATGGTGGCTTGTTGCTGATTGACTGCGTGACCTCCTTGGGTGGCGTTCCTGTGAAAATCGACGAGTGGGGTGTGGACATTGCCTACAGTGGTACACAAAAATGCTTGAGTTGCCCGCCAGGATTGTCGCCTTTGACCATCGGCGAACAGGCCAGAGAAGTTCTGAACAAGCGAAAAACGTCGGTAAAAAACTGGTATCTGGATTTAACCCTTATCGAGCGTTATTGGGGAGACAACCGAACCTATCATCACACGGCCCCCATTTCCATGAATTATGCCCTGCGTGAGGCTCTGCGCCTGGTGTACGAAGAGGGGCTGGAGGCACGTTTTGCCCGGCATCGTCGTCATGCCGAATTGTTGTGGGCAGGGTTGGAAGAATTGGGTTTCGAGATGCATGTGCCTCTGGCCTACCGGCTGCCCACACTCACCACGCCCCGCATTCCCGAGGGCATCGATGAACTGGCCATTCGTAAACGGTTGTTGAGCGAATACAACCTGGAAATCGCCGGTGGCCTGGGAGAGCTTTCTGGACAGGTGTGGCGTATTGGCTTGATGGGTTATTCGTCACGTCTGGAGAACGTAACACTTTTGCTGGCTGCCTTGCAAGATCTACTCAACTAGCTAAAGTGAATTGCCTTGTGCTAGTATGCTCGCAAGCGAATGCCCACTCAAAGCACCATAACCTTCCCTCCCCCGTCTCGCACAAAGGCACGAAACCACAGCCACGGGCGAGCAATTCCCGCAAGAGTTACTTCTAAGCCCTC
>JAADFV010000293.1 GCA_013152695.1 Chloroflexota bacterium
CTTTGGCGATGGGGGGCACCAGTTCCCACTTGCCGGTACCGTGGCTGGGATCAGCAATGATGGGGAGGTGTGTGAGCTGTTTGAGGGCGGGGATGGCGTTGATGTCGAAGGTGTTGCGGGTGTATTTGCTAAAAGTACGGATACCCCGCTCACAGAGGATCACGTTGTAATTGCCGCTGGCAAGGATGTATTCAGCGGCCATCAGCAGGTCTTGAAGGGTGCTGCTCATGCCGCGTTTGAGAAAAACAGGGGTATCGACCTTGCCCGCCGCCTGTAAGAGGCGATAATTTTGCATATTTCGTGCCCCTATCTGCAAGATATCGGCATATTTTGCCACCAGAGGCACTTCACTGGCTCCCAGCACTTCGGTGATGATGGGCAGGCCTGTGGCTTCGCGGGCTTCCGCCAGCAATTCGAGTCCTTCTTCGCCCAACCCCTGGAATGAGTAGGGGCTGGTGCGAGGCTTGTAAGCACCTCCTCGCAAAATTTGGGCGCCTGCTTCTTTGACGGCGTACGCTGTTTCCAGCAATTGGCTACGATTTTCCACCGAACAGGGCCCGGCCATGACCACAAGTTTCTCCCCGCCGATTTTAACACCGCCTACGTCGATAACAGTGTCGGTAGACTTGAATTCACGACTGGCAACCTTGAAGGGTTGTGTCACCCGCATTGCCATCTCGACCCCGGGCAGGACTTCGAAACTGCTGCGAGTCAGACGCTGGGTATCCCCAAGAATGCCAACAATGGTGCGCTCTTCGCCGGTAGAAAGATGCACATCGAGGCCCATATCGCGTACGCGATGCACAATGACATCGATTTCCTCGGCAGTGGCAGTGGGTTTCATGATGATAATCATAGTTTTACCTCCTGCTTGTCTTCAACGCCGATCCCTTTCCCATTTTCGGAATACGGTTTCGGCTGTTGTGCGGGAACTGTACTCAGGGTGCGATCGACGGCTTCGGCCACGCGTTTGAGCTGTCGCATAAGGTCGGCAAATACCTCTGGTTTGAGCGATTGGGGGCCATCGGAAAGCGCCTGCGATGGGTGAGGATGGACTTCTATCATCAAGCCGTCGGCGCCGGCAGCAATGGCAGCACGAGCCATGGCCGGTACGGCATCCCAGCGGCCCGTGGCGTGACTGGGGTCGGCGATGACGGGAAGGTGGCTCAGGTGCTTGAGCACGGGTACAGCATTGAGGTCGAAGGTGTTGCGGGTGTATTTCTCGAAGGTACGAATACCGCGCTCACAGAGCATGACACGATAGTTACCACCGGCGAGAATGTATTCGGCCGACATGAGAAGCTCCTCCATGCTGCTCATCATCCCGCGTTTGAGCAGGACCGGTCGTTGGACACGCCCCACGGCATGGAGCAGGCCGTAATTTTGCGTGTTACGCGCGCCAATCTGGAGGATGTCGGCATATTCTGCCACCATGGGCACGGCTTGGGGGGTCATAACCTCTGTGACGATGTACAGCCCGTAAGTTTCGCGTGCTTCGGCCAGGATTTCTAGCCCTTTAAGTCCGAGTCCCTGGAAGGAGTAGGGGGAGGAACGAGGTTTGAAGGCGCCCCCACGTAAAATTTGGGCACCGGCTTCCTTGACGGCGTGGGCAGTTTCCAACAGTTGTGTACGGCTTTCCACAGAACAAGGTCCGGCCATGACGACAATTTCCTTACCACCAATTTTGACCCCGTTGATTCTGACCACAGTGTCATCAGGGTGAGACTCGCGGCTGGCCAATTTGTAGGGGGCACTGATGGATGTAATTTTTTCGACACCCGCCATTTTCATGAAGACGGTAGGATCGAAATGTCGCGTTTCACCAACAACGGCGACAACAGTACGTTCGGCGCCGTAAATGGGATGGGGGCTGGCGCCGACTTCCTGAACATGGGCAATCACCGCCCCGATTTCGGCGGCGGTGGAGTTGGGTTTCATGACGATAATCATGGTGTGTCACCTGTTTGGAGACGAAAGAGAAAAAAGAATGAAGGAGGGAATAAAGCAATGGTGAGAGATTACGCAGTGAGCGAGCGATGCTTCGGCTCAAATCTGTAAGAGTGTTGCTTGAGATACACCGTTGTTGCTGGGAATGGGGGCTGCAGGGTAGGAGCCCAGCAATTTGACGAAGGCCGCCCGTGAAAGAAGTGAGACGAGAGCCTCACGGCAGGGTTCATCCTGCCAGTGACCTTCGAAATCGAGATAAAACACATAGTGCCAGGGCCGGTTTCGCCGGGGACGACTCTCCAGTTTTGTAAGATTGATGCCGCGTGAGGCGAAGGCATCGAGACAGGCGACTAGGGAACCGGGTGAGTGGGGTAGGGCAAAGATCAAAGAGGTTTTGGCATGCTCTGTGTGGGGTGGTTCTCCCTGTCCGATGACAAAGAAACGGGTGTAGTTGAAGGCCAGGTCTTCGATGCCTGGCGCCAAGATATCGAGTCCGTAAATCTCGGCAGCAAGACGGCTGGCAATGACGGCGACGCCTGCCTCTGGATGGGCAGCTAGCTCTTTGGCGCTGCCGGCAGTGTCATACCAGGGAACTGCCTCCCAGCCGTGCCGGTTGAGATATTGTTCGCATTGCGCCAGCGCCTGCGGGTGGGAACGCACTGTCGTGATTTCTTCCAGGCTGACACCGGCTGTGGTGAGCAAGTTGTGGCGGACACGAAGAAGTATCTCTCCCCATACGCGAAGATCATGTTCCAACAAAAGATCGTATGCTTTGTTGATTGAACCTGCTACCGAGTTTTCTACGGGTACGGCCCCGAATGTAGCTCGACCTTCTTCTACGGCACTGAAAATATCCTCGAAGGCATGGCAAGGTAGGGTTTCGACCTCCGCGCCAAAGTGCTGGCGAATTGCTTCTTCGCTAAATGCACCATGTTCTCCCTGAAAAGCTACAATTGTTTGCTGTTTCATGTTTTCTGCTCCTGACCTTTTTGCCAGGCTCTCAGTTGGGTATCGATCCAGGCTTCCATCTCTTTTTCGTCTACCGGTGGCAGTTCCGCTTTGTCTGGGCGGAGTTGAACTGCTTCACCCAGGTAGACATGCTGAATTTCTTGGATCGATTTTGTTGTGTTCCAGTGGACGAGGATGCGGATGCAGCGGGGCAGTCCGTGCGGAACCTCCATTTCATGGCCGCAGAGGAGCGCCGCATCCAGCCAGCCTAGTTGCCGGGCAGCCAGGGCCGGATATTCAGCATTGAGGTCTCGGGTGGTCGTGAAGATAGCGCTGGCCACTTCCTCGGGCTGGATACCATTGAGGCGAATGATGAGAGCCAAAAGACGACGTGTTTCGCGTAATATTTCAGAGCGCGAGTTCGATTGAACAGTAGTGGCGCCACGAACGCCTCGACAGACCATTACAGGGGCCTCCTTTGGGGGTGGGCTTTGCGCCCAAATTGGATTGGTGACTGGGACTGAATACCAGAGTCCGGTTTGCAACATGAGAACACTCTCCTGATGCGAGGGAAGAGCGAAACCCACGCTTTCAAACCGTCATCCCCAACGGGCATTGCCACTTTCAGGCAACAAAAAAGCGTGGGCGGGTCGCTCCACGCTGAAAGGGATGTTGATGGCGGAAGGGGTTAAATCATCATGCCCTGTCTGGCGAGGAGCGACCTTCTAAACGTAAAAGCAAAAAAGTAATAAAAGAAGGCAAAAGAAAACCCGCGCCAGGCAGCAACCATGCGCGGGTTCGTTTTCGCAGCCAGCAGGCTGGCTGTAGTGCAATGAACTTGCGAAAGAGAACGAAGACCGATCATGGTGCAATGGTACGGGACA
>JAADFV010000294.1 GCA_013152695.1 Chloroflexota bacterium
GAAAACCATGTCGAGCAAGTGATCGCCGAAGGTGGGGGCAAAGCAGCGCTCAGCACGCTCTCCCTCGAAACCTGTGGTATCCCACCCACCGGCCTTAATGGCCTTGTGCAAAAGCTTCACCTGGCCAATATCTACACCCTCTACGCCCATCGTCGTAAACAACTTCAGAGTAAAGCCCAAGCAAAACTTAACTAAACTCAAGACAAAAAGCAATAAGAAAAGGGGCGATGCCGATAACAGCGTCGCCCCTTTTTTCATTCGTTAACTAACACTTTCCAGAGCCCCGGCCAGACTGCGTTCGAAGATATCGATTCCTTCATCCAGCAAGGGTCGGGGAATGTTGAGGGCGGGAATAAGGCGAACTGAGTTGTAGCCACAGCCTAACAGCAAGAGCCCTTGCTCAAAGGCGCGTTGCACGATGGCATTACGAAGGTCAGGCAGCGGTTCTTTGCTGACGGGATCACGCACCAACTCGACCCCTACCATCAGACCTTTACCCCGCACATCGCCCATTTGCGGGTATTTCTTACTCATTTCGCGTAGCCTACCCATAAGATACTCGCCACTTTCTGCCGCCATCTCCACCAAACCCCCTTCTAGCAAATCCAACGTTGCCAAGGCCGCGGCACAAGAAATGGGATTCCCACCAAAGGTGCTGGCATGCGCCCCCGGAGGCCAGGACATGATCTCGCTGCGCGCAATGATGGCGCCCAAAGGCATGCCGCTGGCTATGCCCTTGGCAAGACAGATGATGTCCGGCTCGACATCCCAGTGCTGGGCAGCAAACATCTTGCCGGTACGGCCCATACCAGCCTGTACCTCATCAAACACCAGCAAAATCCCGTAACGATCGCATAGGGCGCGCAGGCCGGGAAGGAAGCTATCAGGAGGGACGATATAGCCGCCTTCACCCTGAATCGGCTCCACGATGATCGCTGCCACCTCTTCAGGGGGCACTGTGGTTTTGAATAGATGCTGCTCGATGTAATCCAGCGCCGCTTGGGCCGGGTCCTTGCCGGGCCAGGGATTGCGGTAGGAATTCGGATAGATGGCGTGGGAAACACCCGGCAGCAGGGGAGCAAATCCCTGGCGCTGGATGGCTTTCGAACCGGTCAAAGACAAGGCACCAAACGTGCGGCCGTGAAAAGCGCTATAAAACGCTAAGAAACGGGGCCGTTTCGTGTACCAGCGCGCCAGCTTCATCGCTGCTTCTACTGCCTCGGCCCCCGAGTTGCCAAAAAACACTTTGGTCGGACCGGAAATAGGTGCGATGCGGTTCAGACGTTCGGCCAGCTCGATCTGCATGGGATAGTAAAAATCGGTGCCGGACATATGGAGGAACTTGTCGGCCTGTGTTTTGATTGCTTCCACCACGGCAGGATGAGCATGGCCGGTGTTGGTAACGGCAATGCCAGTGGTAAAATCGATAAACCGCTGGCCATCCACATCCCATACTTCCGAACCACGCCCTTTGACCATAACAAAGGGATAGCTTCGTGTATATGATGGCGAGATGTTTTCCTCGTCACGCCTGATGTAATCTTGGGCCTGACTGACAACTTGTTCGGACCTGCTACTCATTTGAATGCTCCTTGAGATATGATATGATTTTCAATATGGATCATTTTGATCCACACAGGATGAACGATTTACGTATGGAAAGTCACCTCTGGGACTACGAAAAGGCAAGATTTAAGCCTAGCTTCCTTTGCAATGTCTGCCAGGCCTGATTTTTGGCTTCCTCTCCCTTTGCAACCAATGCCTGCATCTTCTCCTCATACTCTTGGACGAAGGCCTCGTCTTTGATGGCATTGAGATTGATGCGTACATTGATGGCGGCCGTGAGCATACCAGCATAAGCAGACAACACACCGGCGCCGCCGTCACTGACGGCATTGAGATTTCCCTTTTCGACAACGATGTTGGCAAGACGCAATACTTCCACACAAGCCTCCAGAGTTTCCATGGGGACGAGGGTGGCTCCTTTCAAGCCCTCCTGCACCGCAGCTGTACGGATTTCTATTTGCTCGGCGGTGTCCTTGGGCAGCCGGTAAGCCGCCATGACCGCATCGTAAGAGCGTGCATCTTGCTCCATCAATTGCAGGAGATGATCGCGTAAAGGACGGGCCTGTGCCAGCACCGCTTGCATTTCGGCTTCAACTGCTGCATACTTTTTTCGACCGATTGTCAACTCACACACCATACAGACCAACGCTGCCCCCTGTGCACCTTCTAATCCTGCAGAGGAACCGCCGCCAGGGGCTGGTTCTTTGCTGGCAAGAAGTTCCATAAATTCGTGAATTCGTAGTTCACTAAGCATACTTCGACTCCGTTGTCAGGATATTGGGCATGGCGAACTGCAACTTACTACCGCCGAGAGTTTGTGTCTCATGACGATTGATCGTGACAGCAAGCCATGCCGGGAACATGTGGCATTGAGGAACCGGCTTCTTATTGTTGTTCAGAAAAAAGCCGGAATCACTCCTGAATTATAGCAGTGTTAGGCACAAATGATATAATTACAGAGCCTCTCCTTTTTGCTTTACCCTTGCCCTCCCCCTTACCTCTGCCCAATCATTTTTCTCTCTCAGGGAGTTTAGCATGTCAGACGAATCTACCTTCCAGAGCGATCCCTTTTCCGATCCCCCACCGCTCGTGCCTCCCGAACCCGCCAGTTCTCCCTGGGACGAATGGGATGATCAACTGTATGACCGGCTCAACGATATCGTCGATGACGAGATGCGTGCCACGCTTTCCCGTAACATCAAAAGCTATTGGAGCCGCGATCGTCTGATCATGCTCGCCGGCATCCTTGTTGTCCTTGTGGGTTTTTGGTTTGTATCTCGCACCCTCGCCAATCGCGGGGCAAGCTCTCAGCCGGCCGATAATAACTCGGCGCCGGTCGCTGCGCCCCAAGCGACCTACACGCCTACGCCTTTGGGTATTGCCGTCAGGCCGCCTTCACCCACCCCTACCCCCACACCGACGCCTACCCCCCTACCCGGTATCGCCGTAGGCGCTCGTGTGCGGGTTATTATCACCGATGGTTCAGGAATGCGCTTCCGCACAGGTCCGGGCTCCGATTACATCACCCTCGCCATCGTACCGGACGGCACCGTCTTCAAGGTTGTGGACGGCCCCGTCGAGAGCGAAGGGCGTACCTGGTGGCGCCTGGAAGCCGAAGACGGTACGATCGGCTGGGGCGCAGCTGAGTTGCTGGAGCTGGTAGGAGAATAGGGGATGTCTGAGCTGGAAGAACGGGCGGCGCGCTTGCGCCAGCTCATCAACTATCATTCCTACCGCTATTACGTGCTCAATGATCCCGAGATCAGTGATGCTGAATATGATCTCCTGTTCAACGAACTCAAACGCCTGGAGAGCCAACATCCCGAGCTGATTACACCGGATTCTCCCACGCAGCGCGCCGGCGCTCCTCCTGCCGAAGGCTTTGCCCGTGTAACGCACCCCGCGCCCATGCTCTCCCTCAGCAACGCCACCAGTCCCGAAGAGCTGTATGCCTGGCGTGACCGCTTCCTCAAACTCTTACCCGAGAATACCGCGGTCGATTATGTGGTAGAACCCAAAATCGATGGCCTTACTGTGGTGCTCCACTACGAAAATGGCATTTTTACCCTGGGCGCCACGCGAGGCGATGGCTACGTTGGCGAAGACATCACCGCAAATCTGCGTACCATCCATGCCCTCCCCCTCCGTATTCCCGTTCTCCCCGAGGTGGGCCCTCCCCCCAACCGTCTGGTTGTACGGGGCGA
>JAADFV010000295.1 GCA_013152695.1 Chloroflexota bacterium
CTTGTCTGTGTTTGAACGGCGATTCGTAGCAGTCGTAGAGAGGGTTGTATCAGAAAATTTGCCGTGTCGTTGGCTTTCCGCGTGTGTAATGGGATTCTTAGGCAGGGGCCGGTGCAGGGGGAGAAGCCGGGCCTTGCTGGGGGGTAGCCTCTGGATCTGCGGTAGGACGAGGTTTTGCCGGAGGTGTAGGTGGGGTTTCGGGGGCGGGGAGCTCACCTGTTTCGAAAAGCTGGGCAAATTCATCGCGAGTGAGGGATTCGCGCTCGAGTAGGGCCTGGGCCACAAGTTCGAGTTTGTCGAGATATTGTTCGAGCGTGTCTCGTGCCATCTTGTAGCTCTGGTCTACAATACGTCTCACTTCGCGATCGATTTCTTCAGCAGTACGTTCGCTGTAGTCGCGCTGCTCATGGATTTCGCGGCCGAGGAAGACCATTTCGTCTTTCCTCCCGAATACCATGGGCCCAAGCTTTTCACTCATGCCGTAACGGGTCACCATGGCCCTGGCAGTACGCGTCACTTGTTCCAGATCGGAGCTGGCACCGCTGGAAATGTCATGGAGGATGAGCTCTTCGGCGGTACGCCCGCCCAGGGCAACGGCAATGCGGATAAGGAAGTCGTCTGTGCTAAAGAGAGTTTTTTCTTCTTCGGGCACTTGCCAGGAGTAGCCGGCAGCCTGCCCACGAGGGATAATCGAGACTTTTTGAATGGGGCTTTGCGGCTCGAGCACCTTGGCAACGACTGCATGGCCTGCCTCATGATAGGCGGTCAAGCGCTTTTGAGCTTCGCTCATGACACGGCTCTTACGTTCGGGGCCGCCGTGGGCGACGCGCTCGATGGCTTCCTCAAATTCTGGCATACCGATTAGAGTTTTATTGCGTCTTGCTGCTAAAATTGCTGCTTCGTTGACCATATTTTCGATGTCGGCACCAACAAATCCGGGGGTGGCGCGGGCAAGTATGTCCAAATCGATGTCAGGAGCGAGGGGTTTACCGCGTACATGGATGGCCAGGATCGCCCGGCGTCCGCGCACATCGGGCCGGTCTAAGACGACACGGCGATCGAAGCGTCCGGGGCGGAGGAGGGCAGGATCGAGGATATCGGGGCGGTTTGTGGCAGCAATGATAATGACGTTGGTGTCGGTGTCGAATCCGTCCATTTCCACAAGGATCTGGTTGAGGGTCTGCTCGCGCTCGTCGTGGCTTCCTCCCAAACCGGCACCTCGACGCCGGCCAACGGCATCGATTTCGTCAATGAAAACAATGCAGGGGCTGTTGCGTTTGGCCTGCTCGAACAGATCCCGCACACGACTGGCGCCTACACCGACAAACATCTCCACAAATTCTGAGCCTGAGATGGAAAAGAAGGGAACGCCGGCTTCGCCGGCGACGGCCTTGGCCATGAGGGTTTTGCCTGTGCCAGGATGGCCGACCATGAGCACACCTTTAGGGATACGAGCACCGAGTGAAGCAAATTTCTGGGGTTCGCGCAGAAATTCGACGACTTCGCTGAGTTCTTGCTTGGCTTCTTCGCAACCGGCGACATCGTCGAAGGTAACGGTGGGTTTGTCCCCCGCCAGCATTTTTGCTTTGCTTTTGCCAAAGCTCATCGCCTGGCTGTTGGAGCCCTGGGCCTGGCGCATGAGGAAGAAGAAGAGGGCACCCACCAGGAGTAATGGCAAGATGCTGCCGAGAAGGGCCAGCCAGTTGCCACTCTGGCTGGGTGCTTCCACTTCGTACTGAAAGCTGTTGAGTTTTTCAGGTGTTACGCCCAAGGCTTGCAAAGTTTTGAGCAAGCTTACGTTTTCGTCTTTTCGGGAAATGTAAACTTCGTCATTCGTGAGTTTGACTGTAAGATCAGGGCCACTGACAGAAATAGAACGCACCTGGCCGTTGTTGACGGCGGCTGCTACAGCGCTGATATCCATTTCGCCGGGGCCCTGCTGCTTGCCGGGGGAAATACTCAAAAAGAGGGCCACTGCTGCGACCAGGATGAGGAGGTATACAAAAGCATTTCGGGAAATATTGGAATTCACAGAAGGTCTCCGTGACTGTGAGGTAATTCAAGTCGAGTTTTAGCTGAAAAGGGATATTACCATTATATCAGAAGTGGGACGGGGGTGGAATTTGTCGACTGAGAGCAGATTAACCAGCCCGTCCTGTTCAGTATGGCATTATTTAGAGGCGGCGACAGCAACAGGGCTTCCACTTGTCAAGGTCTCGGGAATGCCCGGCTCGAGGTTTAATCAGGTGGTGACTCTGGATCAATTAGTCGGCGCGAACAAAGTGCGTCGCACCCGCCGAGGTGCGACGCACTTTAACAGTGAAATTTTCATGCACTACCGATTAAACGGATACAGTCTCTCAGGTGGGAAAATGTAATTGACAAGGGAGAACTAATGTGCTAAAGTGGCATTTAAGCAATGCTACTGCCTTTTTTTCCCGTCCCCCAGCGATTACAAACATAGGAGAGGTCTCGTGAGTCCAAGTAAAGGCCAACAACAAAAGTATCAGGCGTTGGAAACAACCCTCAATAATCTCAATAAACGGTTTGGTGAAGGCGCCATCATGAAGTTGGGTGAAGCCACCAATTTGCAGGTTGCCACGATTCCCACCGGCTCTCTACCTTTGGATATTGCCTTGGGCGTGGGAGGCCTGCCCCGAGGCCGGGTAATCGAGATCTATGGTCCGGAATCATCGGGAAAGACGACACTCTGTTTGCACGCCATTGCCGAGGCGCAAAAGCGTGGTGGCGTTTGTGCTTTTATCGATGTCGAGCACGCGTTGGACCCGGCTTATGCCGAACGCATCGGTGTGGATATCGATAATTTGTACATCTCCCAACCGGATACGGGGGAACAAGCGTTAGAAATAACGGAAGCTCTGGTGCGTTCCAGCGCCATGGATATCGTTGTGGTCGATTCGGTGGCAGCTTTAGTGCCGAGGGCTGAGATCGAAGGAGAGATGGGGGACAGTCACATGGGCTTACAGGCGAGACTGATGAGCCAGGCTCTGCGCAAGCTCAGCGGTGCCATCAAACAGACCAATACCATTGTCATCTTCACCAACCAGCTACGCCATAAGATAGGGGTGATGTTCGGTAGCCCTGAAACGACGACCGGGGGCATGGCCCTCAAGTTCTACGCCTCGGTACGCCTTGATATCCGGCGTATTCAGGCAATTAAGGACAAGACTGAAACCGTGGGTAACCGCACCCGCGTCACTGTGAAGAAGAATAAGGTCGCTCCCCCTTTCCGTGTTGCCGAATTTGACATTATGTACAACGAAGGAATTTCTCGTTCCGGTGCCCTGATCGATCTTGCCTCGGAGATGGACATCGTGGAAAAGAGGGGATCGTTTTATAGTTTCGAGGGTATGCGCCTTGCCCAGGGGCGAGAAAACGCCAAGCAGTTTTTGAAGGAGAATCCTGATCTTGCCGATCGCATCGAGGCGCTCGTGCGCCAAAAGGCAGGTTTGCCCGTAGACGAAAATTTGCTGGCAGCCGCTGCCACCTCACCGTCGCCGGATGAGGGGGTCGTCTAACAAGCTGTTTTCTCTCCAAACTGGTTTGAAAATAGAACGCTGATGACGCAGATCGAAGAGATGACGCTGATCTGAAAAAAGGAACAAGTAGACAAGGGAAAAAGGAAAAAGGGAGGCGGCTCCTTTTGTAAACCGGTAAACCAGAAAACCGGGAAACCGGGGCTTGGCGCCCTGGTTTACGGGTTTACCGGTTTCCTGGTCTACAGTTTCATGAGACAACTCGTCACG
>JAADFV010000296.1 GCA_013152695.1 Chloroflexota bacterium
TTTACGTGCGAATCACGTTTTTATTCCTGGCCTTGCCGGCAACTTTCGCCATGCTCCCACCGGCCTGGACCCCCTATTTACTGCGCCAGCCCGAGTTTCATAAACAGATGGTGATTATGGGGCTGCTCATCACCGCAGATTTACTTGCACCCTTATGGGTTCTCATACCCATACAGCTGCGCGGTGTGTTATTTTTAGGATTAGCCTTACTACCCTTGAAATCCCTTCTTGCTTACAGCAACATCCGTCCGGCTCTTGAGAGCCTTTATCGAGAACCAATCACATATGGACCTGGCTTTTTTAGCAGCATACTGGGCATGTTTCTATTGGCCTTACTCGGGCTTAGCCTGATTTTGGCCCACTCTCGTCGAAACTCGAAGGAAGTTGGTTTGTCCGCTTAAACTACCACTTCGTTTTTGACAGAATTCCACATTCCTGATATAGTCCAGGCAGGTAGAGATATGTTTGACTTCCTTCGTAAAACTTCCCTTAATCATCATACCTGAACAGGTGAGAGCGGCCATCCAAGGGCGCTCTGGTCGTGCTCACCTCCCGAGACTAGCGAAATCGCTAGTCTTTTTATTTTTTCCACTTTCTTCCTCGATCTATCGTGACGTACTCCTCACATCCTACCCCATCCCAACCAGTTACACCCCCAGCCATACCTCGCGGTGTTGCCGACTTTTTCGGAGGTGCGGCTCTAGCCCGACGCCAGGCCGAAACGAAATTACGCGAGCTAACCCGACTATGGGCCTATAGCGAAATCATCCCTCCTACCTTCGAATATGCCGACACTCTCGCCAGCGAAGCTGGATCGCAGCTGGCCGAAGAACTTTACCGCTTTCTCGATCGCGATGGACGCACGCTGGCCTTACGCCCAGACCTCACCATTCCCACGGCCCGTATTGCCGGCTCCAAGCTTTACGACCAGCCCTTACCGCAACGCTTCTTCTACGCCGGTCCCGCTTTTCGTTATGAAGAGCCACGAGAAGGCCGTCAACGTGAATTTTGGCAGGCAGGCATCGAGCTTATCGGTGCCAGCAGCCCAGATGCTGACGCCGAAATCCTCGCCCTCGCCGTGCGAGCTCTGCAAACACTCGGTCTGGACACATTCCGTTTCAGCCTCGGCCACCTGGGCTATTTTCATGGCTTGCTGGAACAATTACAACTGACAGGTCCACAAACAGCACTGGTGCAAGCCGCGCTCGATCGCAAAAACCGTGATGAGCTCGCAGACCTGGTTGCCGACCTGCACTTGTCTTCGCCAAATCGTGCTTCATTGACGGGATTATTGGACTTGATCGGCGGCTTGGAGTCAGATACCCTGGTAAGGGCAGAGGCACTGGCACGAAATCAGAAAATGGCTGATGCCATCCAGCGATTGCAGGCCCTTAGCCAGCGTTTGCGGCAGTACGAAGTCGCCGACGCCTTTATGATAGATCTGGCCGATGTACGGGGTATGGATTACTATACCGGTATCACTTTCAAAGCCTACACCACGCAAATGGGTTCATCCATCGTCAATGGTGGTCGTTATGACAATCTCATTGGTCATTTTGGCCCGGCGCGGCCAGCTGTGGGCTGTGCCTTTTACCTCGACCGTATCCTCCTCGCCCAGCGTCGCCAGCTAGGTCCCCCGCCAGAACCCCAACTCGATCTTCTCATCTATCCCTGCAACTGCGGTCGCCATATCGCCTTGGCTCAGCAAAGCCGTCGTGCTGGCCTCCGTACCGCCCTGGCCCTTGGCTCCGAAAGCCTGCTACTTGCTCCTGTCTCACTGCGCTGCACATGTGATGGGTTTGCCACTCTGATTAGAGACGACCAGTCCTCACAATCTTTCCCGGCGCAGACCTGGCCACAAGTCATCAAGGAGCTGTGGCCCTCCTAATTCGCTTATGTTAACCATTGCTCTCCCCAAAGGCCGCCTTGCCGATGATGCCCTCGTTTGGCTGCAACGTGCAGGCTGGTCCCCACCGTCAAGCGACAACGATCGTAAACTGGTCATAGCCAGCAGCGATGGCCATCTAAACTACGTTTTGGCCAAACCCATGGATGTGCCCGTCTTCGTCGAGCAAGGTGCAGCCGATCTAGGCATTGCCGGTCTCGACGTCGTACGAGAACGGGCAGCCGACGTCTTCGAACCCATGCGTCTACCCTTTGGCCATTGCCGCCTTTCTGTGGCCGGACCCCAGGCCCGCAAAGACCGCCCCTTACGGCTTGATGTTTACCCCCGCGTGGCCACAAAATATCCCCGCCTCACCGAACAATACTTCCGCCAACGTGGCATTTCTGCTGAGCTCATTGTTCTTAGCGGCTCCGTTGAACTTGGCCCTCTCGTCAACCTTGCAGACCTCATTGTCGATCTTGTCCAGACCGGTGACACGCTCAAAGCCAACGGTCTGGTGGAACTGCGAACCATCCTCGAATCACAGGCGATGCTCATCGTCAATCGCGCCAGTTATCGCCTTAACACCACCGCTATCGATGTCCTCCTCACCTCCATGCGTCGTGTCCTCCGCCATGACTGAAACCATACTTTTTCCCATTTACGACCTTCCTAGCGCTCGCGAAAGCATCCTCAAACGCCGCTCTTGGGCCGAAACCGAATATCCTGACAGTCTCCTCCAGAGCCTTGAACGCACTTTCGGCCAAGCCCTTAGTCCTGAACAGGCTGTCGCCCACATTCTTCATGATGTCCGTCAGCGTGGTGACGAAGCCCTCTACCACTGGTCTCAAATCCTGGATGGTGCTACATCGTCTGTCTTCCTCGCCCCCCGCAGCGAGCGCAAGAACGCCTTAGCACGAATAGAACCAGAACTCCGCCAGGCACTAGAATTGGCCGCTGACCGCATTGCTGCTTTTCATCGCCGCCAGCCCGCCCATTCCTGGTTGCACACGGATGAAAAAGAAGGCACTCTTGGCCAGCTTGTGCGGCCCCTGGCAGCCGTCGGTGTATATGTTCCCGGTGGAACCGCCCCTCTCCCCTCTTCCTTGCTGATGGCCGCGGTTATTGCCCGCGTTGCCGGTGTCGAAACCGTCATTGCTTGCACACCTCCCGACCGCACTACAGGCCGTATTCCCGACGCGATATTGGCTGCCGCCGAAATTGCCGAGATCGATGGCCTCTACGCTCTTGGCGGCGCCCAGGCCATTGCCGCCATGGCTTTTAGCACAGAAACGGTCCCTGCCGTGGACAAAATTGTGGGCCCGGGAGGCCTCTTCGTCACCCTGGCGAAACGCCAGGTCTTCGGTACCGTGGGTATTGACGGGCTGCCCGGCCCCACCGAGACCGTGGTCATCGCTGACGAAAATGCAGATCCCGCCAAAGTTGCTGCCGATCTCCTCGCCCAGGCCGAACACGACATCCTTGCTACGGCCATCCTTCTGACCCCGAGCCGCGAACTCGCTCATACCGTGCAGACCCTCATCGGCCAGCGGCTAGAAGAGCTCAGCCGCGCTGACATCCTTTCTGTGTCCTTACCCACACGCAGTGGTGCTGTCATAACCCCCGACTTGGCCACGGCTATGGAAGAAGCCAACAGCTTTGCTCCTGAGCATCTTTGCCTCTCCGTGTCCGATCCCTGGGCATGGGTCTCCAAAGTACGCAACGCTGGCGGCGTTTTCTTAGGCGAGAGTAGCTTCGAAGTCCTGGGAGACTACGTAGCAGGCCCCTCGCACATCATGCCGACGGAAGGCACAGCCCGTTTTGCCTCACCCCTCAACATCGAAGATTTTGTCAAGCGCATTAGTCTTATAACCCCCGAAGCCAGTGCCGAGCTCAGTGTCCAGGCCGCGCGCATTGCCCTCGCCGAAGGCCTGGATGCCCATGCCGCGGCGGCACGGGAAAGGATGTAATCATGCCCAGGCACTCTCCTTCACCCCGCCCTGATATCGCCCAAATGGAAACCTACGTCGCGGTCAAGCCTTTTGAAGTGATGAGCGAGGAGCTAGGCCGCGACCCCGCCGACATCATCAAACTAGACGCCAACGAAAACCCATACGGACCCTCGCCTCGAGTCAGGGAAGCCTTGAGCGACTTTCCCTGGTTCCATATTTATCCTGATCCCCAGCAGGGACAGTTACGTACAGCTCTGGCCGATTACGTTGGCGTACCCCAAGAGTACATCTTCACCGGTCATGGCGCTGATGAACTGATCGATTTGCTTTGCCGCGTTTTCCTCCTTCCTGGCGATAGCATTATCACCTGCCCACCCACCTTCGGCATGTACACATTCGATACCAAGCTCAGCGGCGGTCGGGTTATCGAAGTCTGGCGGGATCAGAATTTTGGCCTGGATGTAGAGGGTATCGAGCGCGCCGTAGCCACTACCGAAAGACCTCCGAAAATCCTTTTCCTCACCTCGCCCAACAACCCCGATGGTGGCCTCGTCTCTCATGCTACCCTGCGCCGTCTGCTGCAACTGCCTCTGCTTGTTGTTGTCGATGAGGCGTACATTGAATTTGCCGAAGGTGAGGGTTCTGTAGCTTCCTGGGTTCCTGAAACACCAAATCTTGCCGTGCTGCGTACCTTCTCCAAATGGGCTGGGTTGGCAGGATTACGTTTGGGCTACGGTATATTTCCTCTAGAGATCATGGAACATCTGTGGAAATGCAAACAGCCCTACAATGTCAATGTCGCCGCCAGTGTGGCTGGACTCGCCAGCCTCGAAGACCTCCCCCTTCTTCGTGAACGCATCGCAACTTTGAAAAGAGAGCGGGATCGGCTGTATACTTCACTGCGGCAAATCCCCCACCTTGAACCACTCCCAAGTCAAGGAAATTTCATTTTATGTCGAGTCGAAGGGATTTCTGCTGCCCAACTTCACCGAAAATTGGCCGCAGACGGAGTCCTCGTTCGATATTATGACAAGCCCGGTTTACGCAACTACCTGCGCATCAGCGCCGGCCGTCCTCAGGACAGCGAACAACTACTTGCCGCCCTGATCCGCTATACCGAGTATCTCACATCGTTATAGTCACATCCATCCTACTCCATCCCCATACCTGGACACATCCAAATGGCTCAATCCTACCTGATTACTGGAGGCTCCGGCTTCCTTGGCATCAACCTCGTTCGCTACTTGCTGGCCAAAGGCCAACGTGTGACAACTCTCGACATCGTACCCTTCGATTACGAAGATGTGCAGGATCAGGTTACGGCCATCACCGGCGATATCCGTGATACTGCCGCTGTAGCCGTAGCTCTGGAAGGCATCGACATCGTTGTACACACCGCTGCCGCCCTGCCCCTTTACAAGCCGGAAGATATTTATTCCACAGACATCGATGGGACACGTAATCTCCTGGAACAATCCTACCAAAAAGGCGTAGACCGCTTCATTCACATCTCCTCTACCGCGGTTTACGGCATTCCCGACCACCATCCTCTCGTCGAAACCGACAAGCTGGAGGGCGTCGGCCCCTATGGCGAATCCAAAGTGAAGGCAGAGGGTCTTTGCCAGGAATATCGCGACAAAGGCATGTGCATCCCCATCATTCGTCCCAAATCCTTCATCGGCCCCGAACGTCTGGGGGTCTTTGCCCTGCTTTATGACTGGGCCAAAGATGGCAAGAATTTCCCTGTTTTAGGTAGCGGCGACAACCTGTACCAGTATCTCGATGTCGAAGATCTTTGTGATGCGATCTGGCTATGTGCCACACTTCCTTGCGAAAAAACCAACGACACCTTCAATATCGGCGCAAAAGAATATGGCACTGCGCGCGAAGACTTCCAGGCAGTCTTGGATTATGCCGGCTTTGGCAAACGCATCATTCCCATCCCTGAAGGCCCGGCCATCTTTGTCCTGCGCCTACTCGAAAAACTGGGTATTTCGCCGCTTTACAAGTGGGTTTACGAAACAGCCGGTAAAGAGTCGTTTGTCTCCATCGAAAAAGCAGAACGGGTGCTGGGGTTCCAGCCAAAGTACTCGAACAAAGAGGCACTCATTCGCAACTACAAATGGTACCTGGAGAACCTCGATAGCTTCAGTCATGCATCTGGTGTAACACATCGCGTTCCCTGGCAACAAGGCGCCCTCAAACTGGCAAAAATGCTCTTTTAGGCTTCGGGCGCGACTAGGCTTTTGCTCCGGTGTTAAACCCTACGTTACTGCCCGTGAGCCAAGCATCCCCTCCCCTTCGGGCTCACGGACGTCTCCCGCGCGTTCTCTGGCAAAAGCTCTCGTTCCTCTTTCGCATCTCTTTCCTCGGCACCTGCAGCCGTTATAAGCAGATTGTCCCGGCAGCTCGCACCCCGATCATCATTTCCGAACTCTGGGAGCG
>JAADFV010000297.1 GCA_013152695.1 Chloroflexota bacterium
CGATATAAAAATTGTAGGCATAGCCCTCGTAGGTCGGATTCCAGCGGCTGTAATCCATGAATTGGGTGTAGACCCAGCCTGTGTTCGTGGCATTGCTCCAGACGCGCACAGGCTGCGGCGTGGCCTCACTCTCGCTGATGCCGCTGCTCAGGGCGTTCTCCGGCCCCAAATCCTGGCGATTTTCGTTCCCTTGCACCAGCGAGGTCACGGCATAATAAAAAATACCGGCATCGTGCACGGTATTGACGAACAGACCCCGGCCCTCGGGCAAGGGATCGCCACCATCCTCGATGATGAAGCGGCGCTGGCCGATAGGCGAGCAGTTGCTGCCGGCGGAACAACCGACGTCCTCATGCTCGTAATAGCCGGAGCCGGCCGGGATTTCCGCCAGCAAGGTGGCCTGATCTAGATTGTCGGCGGTGATGGGCTCGCTGCTGCGATAGATGCGGTAAGCTTCGCTGGCATCGCCGGAGCCGATCTCGTCCCAGGTAATGAAGGTCTGGCCGGAACGATGGAAGGCGGCAAGACCGCTGGCCTGGGCCGGGCGATGGGGGTTGGGGCCCTCGTAAGTAATCTGGAGATAGGGGCGCAGCTCGGCCGCGGTCGCTTCGCTGGACTCGGCCGTGTACAGGGCATCGGCGATGTGAGGTAGGACCAGGCCGCTGTTGCTGGCGGGGTTGGCCACCCATTCCTGCACGGCGGCGGTGACATCCCAGGTTGCCCAGAATTTGCTCCACTGCTCATGCGTGCCTAGATACACGCGATCCAGTTCTGGTCCCAACACTGTACTCAAATCCCCGCTGCCGTTCTGTGACCAGGCGACACCGGGACGGCGCTGGGCGAAAGTGGCGTCGGTTTCACTCCACAACCCCGCCCCATCCGGGTCGAGAATGGCGTGCACGCCCTCGGACACATCGCACTGGCAGTGCGCCATCATGTGCAGATTCAGACTGGCGCTGCGGATGGTGGTGGTCACGGGCAGATTGGAGACATCGAAATACAGCAGGGCCCAGGCATCGTACCCTCCCCCACTGCGAATAACGAGCTCGCTGCCGTTGTTCGCCGCCCAGTCGGGATGTAGCCCGTTCAGGCTGGTATCGATGGTATTGGCCGGATATTCGGCAGTGCTGTTGGCGCCCCAGCGTTCGGTGACCAGGCTGGGCGCGGTCGTGGTGGCTTCACCTACAAACCCTTGGACGGTGGGCATAGCCAGAACCCAAATACTGCCCCCGAGGACGAATGTTGCTGTCAACGCTACCAAAAAGATGAGGTAAAAGCTGTGTTTTTTCATAAATAGCACCCATTGTATGATATCAGTCTTTTTCAACTACTGCTAAGCACCCGAAAATCGAGCACAGGTCTGATGGCGAGTCTTCTAAAGAAATAGACGACAGAAAAGGCAAAACCGTACCAGAATGCCCAGCAGAGCAGCAGTACCGATCCTGGCAATCATCACGTTGGCTTGTTCTGAGGGGTAAGCAATTCCCGGCGATGCCTCGGCGTGACCAAAAGGCATGCAGCGGTAAATGACCTTGGCGAAGACCCAATTTTGTCAGAGTTGCTAGCCCGCTTTCCAAAACCGTTATCATATTTGCAATTGTTGACTCTAAATTTCGCAGTTCGTCGAGAATGCGGTATGATGATAAGTTGCTGCATCATCCCCTCTTCTCACCCCCTTAATACCTGAAATGACCGATAACTCCTATTCCTTCAACGAACCACCAGAAGTGCCTTTGAGCGACCGCGGATATAGCTACAAAGTGGGCACAGAGCTCTATTTCGTGCGTCATGGCGAATCCATGACCAACACCTACAAAAACCTGGTCGCCTACGATCCCAACCTCACGGCACATGGCTGGAAACAGGCGCTGAGTGCTGGACAATGGATGGCCGAACATGCACCTGTCGATGTGGTGATCACCTCGCCCTTGCGCCGGGCCCACAGCACCGCCCTCGCCATCGCCCATGCCCAGGGTTTACAGCCCATCGAAATGGCCGGCTTAGAAGAATTCAGCCAGGGCTTTTGGAATGAAATTCCCCAGCACCACCCTACCCGGCCCTGGTGGGGACGCCTGGAGTGGGAACCAAGCTTCGAGCAACATCCCCGCTTCATTGCTTTTCGCGATCGTGTCTACCAGGCCCTATCTGAAATCCTCGAGCAGTACGCTGGTCAACGGGTGTGTGTCGTCAGTCATGGCGGTACCATGGGCGTGCTTACGGCGGCGATGGTCGGGGCCAGACAACTGTCGGTGTGGACGTATAACACCGGGATCAGCCATTTTGTCTGGCCTGAGTGGAAGCGTTGGATGGTGCACTACATCAACCGCGTCGAGCATCTGATACCCTTGCGAGACGAAGAGGTCACACGAGTGTCCGAAGCCCACCAAGATGAAGATGGCTTCTGGGTCCTGCCCGATCGCCTGATCGATTCCTGGTCAGCTCTCCCTGCCCAGCCCGATCTGGCATTCCTCAGCAATCGCCTGCGCCGTAGCGACAGCATCCTCTTCATCCGACCCCCCGATCCCATCACACCCCTACGCGTATCCCTGCGCTCTCGGCGCGCCGTCATCCTCAGCGATGATCTTGCCTTCCTGGAAGAGGGTGAAGTGCGCCGTGCTGCCCTCAATGCCAACCATCTTCGCTACCAATATCTCTTCGATCCTATCCCCTACCCCGATCACAGTTTCGACTACATCATTATTCCCGATACCTGCGAACTTCCCGCCAGCGAAATCGACCGTCTGCTCAAGACCCCTTCCGGTCTCATCCGCTGGCCCGGGGCAATTGTCAATGGCTAATTGTCAATGGACAGTTGTCAATAGCCAATGGCCAATGGCTTATGTACGCCTTCCCTGATCCGAAATCCTAACTCCATTTTTTTCTTTCCTCCCGTCTTCATGTCTCAGAACAAACTCATCGTTCGCGGTGCTCGCGAACACAATCTCAAAGACATCACTGTCGAAATTCCGCGCGATCGCCTGGTCGTCATCACCGGTCTTTCTGGCTCCGGCAAATCCTCCCTGGCCTTCGATACCATTTATGCCGAAGGACAGCGGCGTTATGTCGAGTCACTTTCCGCCTACGCCCGCCAATTCCTCGGCCTCATGGAAAAACCGGATGTCGATCAGATCGAAGGTCTTTCGCCCGCCATTTCCATCGACCAGAAAGGTACCAGCCGCAATCCCCGCTCGACCGTCGGCACCGTCACAGAAATTTATGACTACCTGCGGCTTCTCTTTGCCCGTGTTGGCCAGCCCCACTGTCCCAACTGCGGCCAGCTCATTAGCCGCCAAAGCACCGAGCAGATCGTCGATGCCCTCATCGAATACCCTGAAGGCAGCCGTCTTCTCATCCTTGCCCCTTTGATCAAAGACCGTAAAGGCGAGCACAAAGCTATTTTCGAAGATATTCGTAAAGCGGGCTTTGTGCGGGTGCGGGTCGATGGCACGGTCTACGATGTCAATGACCCGATTGAGTTAGATCGCTACAAGACCCACACCATCGAAGCCGTGGTCGATCGTCTCATTGTGCGGCATCATCAAAACGGCCAGCAACCCATGGACCTCACACGCCTGGCCGACAGCGTGGAAACTGCTCTCAATCTGGGTGGCGGCATTGCCATCGTCGTCGACGTCACCGATCCTGAACATCCGCGCGACCGGCTCTTCTCCGAGCATCTTGCTTGCGCGGCCTGCGGTGTCAGTCTTCCCGAAATCGAACCTCGCACTTTTTCCTTCA
>JAADFV010000298.1 GCA_013152695.1 Chloroflexota bacterium
CAGGGCCAGGTCTTCGTCGCTGCTCTCCAGTTCGATCTCAGTCGCCTGCCGCGCGGCGCCCCCATTCATGCCGTCCTGCTCCGCCTCACCGGATTGCGTGCAGATCGCTTCGATCCTGCTGCCGGCGGCAACTGGAACCTCAGCATTCTCTCCCCCACGGCCATCGCTTCCCTCCCTCGTACCGATTTCCAGGCCCTCTTCAACGCCCCCCCTGCCCTCACCCTCGTTCCCTCCCTCGTTGCCGACGACTTACAACCTCATCAGGCCAACACCTGGCAACTGGATGCCTCCGCCCTCGCCTGGCTCGAGCAACAGCTTCTGGATGGCGTCACCACCCTCACCCTTCGCATCATCGGGCCTACCGGTGGCGCCGACACCCTTTTCGCCTGGGATAGCGGCTCCGGTCCCGCCACCGGCGGTGATGCTCCCACCCTTCTGCTCAGCCTGGGGCCTCCTCCCGCTACACCTCCCGCCTTCCCCACCCAAGCACTGGTCATCGCCACCCTCACCCCCACCCCCGAAAACGTCCTCACCGTAGCCGCCAACCTCCTCACCGCCACCGCCGTCGCCACCACCACCGGCACCTACACCCCCACGCCTGCCAACATCGCCACACCCACCCCCATTCCCGCCAATTTTGCCACGGCTCAGGCCATCGCCCTCCAGACCGGTTTGCCTCCTGTCGTCGTACCGACCCCCACCCCGGCTAATGCCGCCACAGCCACAGCCCAGTCTCTCTATGCCACTGCTGTCGCCCTTACCACCGGCACCTTTACGCCTGTTCCCACAAATGCCATCACCCCTCGCCTGATCACGCCAACCCCACCACCAGAAAATGCCGCCACCGCCGTCATCGTCATCGCCACGGCCACTGCCGAGGCTTTGGCCAGGGGCACGCCAACACCCTTACCTTACGACGTTTTTGTTGCCACCGTCACTCCCCGCCCCCTCCTGATTGTCGCCACACCCAAACCGGAAAACAAAGCCACGGCCACAATCATTGCCGCCCAGGTGACGATTATCGCCATGACCACAGGCACCTTCACGCCCATCCCCACCTATGCCGTAACCCCCACACCCCTCCCTCAGCCTACGCGGGTGCCCCTGCTTTTATACAAGCTGCCCACGCCCACGCCCCAACCCGTTCCCACCCCCCTCCCCGACCGCCTGCCAGCCTCTTTGCGCGGCAAGATACTGTTTATCAGTGATCGGCCCATGCCGGATGTGGGGGAAAGCACCGGCGTCTGGGCGATAGATCCTGACACCGGTGTCCTCGCCTACCTTACCCAGGGCTGGGTCTACTCCCTGGCTCAGTCGCTGGAGCTCTCTTCCACCCAGCCAGAAGGGGTATACAAAATATCGGTTGAACCCGACAACCAACGTATACTCCAGGTCTGGGTCTACGATCCGCAGTATCAGGTCAAGACCAACGTCAGCCAGTTGCCTGGTATGAATTATGATCCCGCCTGGGCCCCTGATGGCTTCCATCTCGTTTTCGTTTCCCAGGCGCCTGGTAATGATGAGATCTATGTGGTAGACCGGGGAGGCGGTCAGCGCCAACGGCTTACCTTTAACGACTGGGAATGGGATAAGCATCCCTCCTGGTCACCCGACGGCAGCCGCATCGTCTTCCATTCGAACCGGGAAGTCGGTCGTACGCAGTTATGGGTGATGTCGGCTGATGGCAGCAATCAGGTTCGCCTTCTTTCTTCCCCCTACAGCGATTATGCTCCCATCTGGATCAAATAATGACGATTTTCTTCCTCTTACACCCACTATCACACCCTAGTTGGATGGTCCCGTGGAACTGAAAGAATACATTCTTCCCTTACGCAAATGGTGGTGGCTCTTATTAGCATCCACCCTGGTTGCTGGCGTCTCCAGCTTTATCGCCGTCAACCAGCAACCTGCCACCTACAGAACCCACACCACCCTCATGGTGGGCAGTGCTATCACCAACCCCAATCCCACCGGCAATGATTTTTGGCTCACCCAACAATTGGCCAGCAGCTATGCCGATATCGCCAAAAGAGAACCGGTGCGCACCGCCACCATGAAGGCCCTGGGCCTTTCCTGGTTACCCGAATACACCGTGCGCGTGGTGCCCAACACCCAGCTCATGGAGATTACCGTTGTCGATACCGATCCGCAACGCGCCCAGATCATCTCCGATCAACTGGCCCAGGAGCTCATTCGTCAAAGCCCTACCGGCCTCCGTCCCGAGCAGCAACAACGTCAGGCTTTTATCGATCGGCAATTGGCAGACCTCGAAGCCAGCATCGATGAGACCAAAGATGGAATTGACAAAAAGCAAGAAGAGTTGGCGTCGTTATTCAGTGCCCGCCAGATCGCCGATACCCAGACCCAGATCGGCGGACTACAAAATAAGCTGAGTTCTTTGCAGTCCAATTATGCGGCCCTGCTTACCAATACCGAAAAGGGTGCTGTCAATACCATCACCATTATCGAACCCGCCGCTCTCCCTACGGAGCCTGTCGGCCCTAATAAACCGATGACCATCCTCCTGGCTCTTGCCATCGGTTTCCTCCTCGCTGCCGGGGCTGCCTATCTCCTGGAATACCTGGATGATACCCTCAAAAATCCCGACGATGTCCAGAAAATCCTGGGCTTGACCACGCTCGGCGCCGTGCCTGCTCTGGGACAGAAGGAGATGGCCCAAGAGCTGATTACGTTGGTGAAAGGTCGGGCGCCTGCCACCGAGTCTTACCGCATCCTCCGCACCAACCTCCAATTTGCCTCGGTCGATCGTGCCCTGAACCGTCTTCTCATTACCAGTCCCTCCCCCTCCGAAGGGAAATCTTTGACCGTCGCCAACCTCGCCGTCGTCATGGCTCAGGCCGGAAACAGCGTCATCGTCGTTGATACCGATTTGCATCGCCCTCGCCAGCACCGTCTTTTCAAAGTACCCAACAGCGTGGGCTTGACAACAGCCTTATTGAGTGCTCATCCTGAACCGGATGGTCTTTTGCAGGAGACCCCGATTCCAGGCTTGAAACTCCTCACTTCCGGCCCTCTCCCTCCCAATCCTGCCGAGCTACTGGGTTCCCAACGCATGAAGGAGCTGTTGGATCGTTTGCAAGCCCTGGCTGACGTGGTCATTCTCGACAGCCCTCCCGCCACAATGCTGGCCGATGCTGCCATCCTTTCTACACAGAGTGATGGCGTTCTCCTCGTTCTCGATTCCGGCAGTACTCGTCGCGAGATCGCCCATCGTGCTCTTGAGGGCCTGCGACAGGTCAATGCTCACCTCGTCGGCGCCTTGCTCAATCGTATGCCCACCCGCGGCAGCGGCTATTATTATTACTACTATTATTACTATAGCAAAGATGGCTATTATGGCGATGGCGATAACCATCACCACAAAAAGGGCAGAGGTCTTTTCCCCGGTGTCGGCAAACGGCGGCACAAGAAGAAACGCTCCTCCAAGTCCGAACCTCTTCCCCAACCCCTTTCCAGCACCCTCGATCAGCCTACACCCGAAGAAAACTAACCCTCAGTCAAGTTGCTCCCGGACACTTTTCCTCGTGTCACCCTGAGCAAAGTCCTGTCACCCTGAGTGAAGCTCTGTCACCCTGAGTGAAGCGAAGGGTCTCACGGTACATGTAACGCTGAGATGCTTCACTGGCCTGGGGTGGTGTCATGTGCGTTCAGGTGCGGCACGGGAGGCGCCGCGAAAGAGGTCGGCAGTCA
>JAADFV010000299.1 GCA_013152695.1 Chloroflexota bacterium
AGGATGCGAGGATCCCAGTTGGTGGTTGACTCTCCTCTGGTCTTGCCTTCACCACCAAAGGCATCGATCCAGGGAGCAAGAGCGTTAGGCGTAGCTACACCCCAAAAATTGATGGTAATAGCCATGTCATCACGGCCACGGTCGTGTAGTTTCTGGCGCAAATAGGCGAAGAATTCGTCGATATTGGCCATATTGTGCACGCCGGGTTGGTAGGTAGCGACATCATAGGTCAAAGGCGTGTCGGTGAGAGCGAGATGGGCGGGGCGCAGATCGACTCCCGGGGCACTGAGAAAATTATCCATCATCACGCCATCCAGCACGGCACTGATGGCTTCGGTAGCGGAAATAGCACGATTGATGTTCCACTGCCACTGGAAGGGTCCCCAGCCCTGGTCGATGTCGGGGTCTACGCTGGTGTACCATACCGCCTGCCATTTGCCCATCGCCCATTCAAATTCGCCGATGTGCTTGATCTGCCAGTCATCGTTGGCGGCAGTGGCCACACTTTGCGTGATAGCCTGGGCCTGAATGCGATCAGACAGACGCGGGGATTGGGCCAGCTCGAGCACGCGGCTTATCGTTTGGGAATAGGTGGGGCGTGGTTCGCTGACCGGTGCGATGTTGAGGGGAGCATCGGCGACGATGTATTCGGCCGTAAAGATGCCGGCACTATCGTTGACCAGCACCTGCTGGGCACCCTCAGGACCTATGTAACTACCCCGTTCGTAACCCACATAACCGGCCAGGGAGATGGAGGAATGGAACCAGGTGGGATGGCGGCGAGCATAGGTAGCCATGGCGGCGCGGAAGCCCCATTCAGGCTCGACGCGATAGAGTTCCAGGCTGAAATCAGCCACTGGCCCCACTTTGGGGGCTTGCGGGGAAATACCCAGATAGCTACGAGCTTCATAGCGTTCCTTTTCCTGATCGTAGGCCAACTTGACGAGGCGCGGAGAATCTAACGATGTAGCCAGGGCCAGGCCGTGGCTGCCATCCTCCACGAGGGCATAGGGATAGAGGGAAACCGGCAACCAACCATCCCAGACGCCGCTGACCACATGTTCGTACATCCAGGAAAGGGCAGGAGGGAAGGGATATTGAGGGGGAGTGGCTACGGCGCCACCCTGAATGGTACGACTGTGGCGGACATCATCCCACCAGCGCCAGGTGGTGCTGTCGGAAGCCAGGCCCAGGGGCAGACTCCAAACGACTTCCATCGCCCGATCCGTCCCCTCGATATCCCCCACTTCCACCTGCACGCCGATGTGGTCGGCCGCGGCCGTGTAAGTAGCAGTCAGCATCAGGCCGGATTGGGGCAAGGTGGCGATCTGGCGCAGACAGCTCACATCCTCCCCCTCTTTCTCTCCCCTTGTCTCCCCCTCACAAAGACCGACGCTACCTCTCACAGCCACGTCAGTTTCGGGACTGGCCACCACACTGAGGTCGTCCACCCACAGCATCTCCTCTTGTAAGCGCCCCCCAATGATCACTTCCATTTGCGTGGCCGCGGCCGGTGCTCGCACTTCGCCAGTGATGCGGCGCCAGCTGTTGGCATTCCAATGCAAAGGAGCAGCCAGAGTCAGGGTCCCCACCTGGCTGCCGTGAGCATCCAGCCAACGTACGTACAGGCCGTTAGGCCGCAACTGCCCCCGCCACATCTTGTCCTGGCGCACCGGCGGCGTACCGGAAACACCCTGGACGTAACCGCGGCTACTGAGAAAATAGCCACTCAAACGATAACGCTGGCCTGCCGTCACAGGGATGGCGGGAGCTGTTGCCAGGGCGCCTGTACCCAGATGCTCGCTGTTGCTCCCGAACATCTGCAAAGCCTGGCTGCCGCTGCGGTGCACGGCGGTCGTGATGGTGATTGTCGTAGCAATTTCCTGGCTGATAGACCAGCCGTTCAATCCATCTTCGAAACCAGGATTGGTCAACAGATTGGGGGTGATCACCTGCCCGGCCTCGCTCATATCCCGTATCCACAACACGGGAGCGGGGGTAACAGGGAGGGCGTCACCATTCATAGTTAAACGCAGCACCTCTCCCTCATCCGAAAGTGTGAGGGCCAGACCGTCGGCTGTTGAAAGCGTGTATTCAGCAGCCCCAGTTCCTCTACCCGCATCCGCAGCAGATAGGATTGGTCCGTTCAAAACCAATGATAGGGAGGCGAGAAGGAGCACGGCAACGAGGATGGTAAGAATAATTCGTCGTTCCATATGACATATCCTCTTTGAATGAGCTTGAATACACACAGCCAACTGATCTACAGCCGATGGCAATGAACACGGCTTTGCTTTGCCCGGCTCACATAATATCAATCATGATTCATGCGATTCTTGCTTGCCTGCAAAGAAATGGGCCATGATCTGACGTAAGCTCTTGAGGGGGAAAAAGTAAACAAAAAGCACAGCATATAAGGCAAAGACTCCCAACTGCACCAGGTTCAATGGCACCAAAAGAAAGATAAGAATGATCATGCGAAGCATATCGCGAGTAAAAAGAGGCTTACTCACATCGGTGAAGTTGACGGTGCGGGCATCCAGGACGTAATCGGGGAGTAAGGTGATAGCACTGAAGATCAGGAAGGGCCAGCGCTCGCGTGCAGCGTGAGTAATCGCGGCAGGGATGGTAGAAAACAGAGCAGGCATGGGTTCCCCCTTCAGCTCCCACGCCGTCCAGGCAAAGGTGATGTGGAGGAAAGCGGCAAAAATGAAGTAGAAGAAGAGAAGGACAAAGGGATATGCAAACAGGGTTTCCCTATCGCCCTGGGCAACTTGATACACAGCCAGATAAAATAGGCCCAGAAGCAATCCTGCCAGCCAAAAGCTCCAGGCTAAATCTTCGGCAGACCAACCTTCCACCGTGGCAATGAGTGCCGTAAGAATAAAGGAAAGTATCTGGAGCCAAGGTTGGCTCCGGGAAGTCCAGGAGCGAGGATTAGCAGAAGTGGTTCCCATCCTATTCATGATTGTTATCCTCCCCAGATTTTCGGGGGTGCAGTTGGTTAGAAGGATTTGGTAGAGCGGTCGTGAAGGGTGAAGAGACTGGGACGGAGGAGAGGTAATGAAAATAACAGGACTTCTCATTAATAAGACGCTGAAAACAGGCTATTCCGTAGGGGGTGCGAAAGAAAGTTGGGCAAAAATATGCCCAAATGTGACATCACAATCATATAAATTCAGATACAGCCCGAGTCAAGACATTTCTGAAGCATTTTCGCCCCCAATTCCTTTATGCTATACTTTATTCATTAGCATCTGAGGGTATCGAATTATGGCTATCCGTCCTCTGGAGTCATCCTCCCAACCTAAAGTAGACGCTGTTGCCCGGCCGCCTCTGTCCCCGGGCGACCAACTCACGCGCGCCGAGTTCGAGCGACGCTACCGCGCCCATCCCGAGATTAAAAAGGCGGAGCTCATCGAAGGAGTCGTTTACATGCCGTCACCCATTCGTTTTTTCAGTCATAGCCAGCCGCACGGGCACATGATGGGTTGGCTCACTCTTTATTGCGCCCACACTCCTGGCGTGATGGTGGGGGACAATGCTTCGGTCCGGCTCGATTACGAGAACGAGGTTCAGCCGGACGCCTTGTTGCGCTTGGATGAGGCCCTGGGCGGAAAGTCACGCGTGACAGAGGATGATTATCTCGCAGGACCGCCAGAGTTGGTGATGGAGATTGCCGCCAGCAGCGCCGCT
>JAADFV010000300.1 GCA_013152695.1 Chloroflexota bacterium
GCCCACTTCTGGCGAGAGATTATCATTACCTTTATCGGCCTTTTCCTGATCGGATTTGTCGCCTATCTCCCCTTCTACATCAGTTTTAGCTCGCAGGCAGGGGGCATCCTTCCCAATCTCTACAATCCCACCCGTTTTGCCCAGTTTTTCCTCATGTTCGGGCCCTTCCTCGTGGCCACTCTTGCCTTGCTGGCCGTTGCCCTGCGCCGTCATCCACCGCAACGTGCTTCTTTGCTCTCTTGGGCACTCACCATCCTCCTGCTACCAGCACTTTTCTTGTTTGCCATCATCACCGTGGGCGGCATTAGCCCGAGTCTACGCGCCCTGGTAGAACGAACCTTAGGTCAGCCGGTATCCGCCGTTATCCCACATCTCATCAGTCTGCGCTTGCAAACGCCCTTCACCTGGCTGGTAGTGGGTATCATCCTCACCCTAATCGCTGTGCTAGCAATGCAGGTCTGGTCGAAGACAGAAAAAAGGCCGGGCCAGCACCTTGTCTTCGTTTTGGCCCTACTTTTTACCGCATTTCTCCTCACTTATGGCGTCGAATTTGTCTACCTTCGCGATAGCTTCGGCACCCGCATGAACACCGTTTTCAAATTCTATTATCAGGCCTGGGTGCTCATGGCTGTTGCTTCTGCCTACGCCCTACACTATGTGCAGACCCGAGCCTCTGCTTCCCTGCGTTTAGGCACAGCCATTGTAATGGGTATTCTTGTATTGGGCGGCCTCCTCTATCCCGCCTTCGCCATCCCCAGCAAAGCCAACAACTTCCAGGGTGAACCGACCCTCGATGGTGCCCACTTCGTCGCCGTCTATCGCCCTGACGAGGCTGCAGTCATCCAGTGGCTGCGTGAAAACACACCTCCAGACGCTGTCATCGTGGAAGCAACAGGTGGTTCCTACAGCGATTTCAATACTATTTCTGCACACAGTGGACGCGCTACGCTTTTGGGCTGGGGGGGCCATGAACTACAATGGCGCGGCACTTATGATATCCCCGGTCAACGCGAGCCCGAAATCGAGACCCTTTATCGCAATCAGGACCGCAGCGCCATCCGCCTTATTGTGGCAAAACACGGAATCGGCTATCTTATTGTAGGTCCTCGTGAGATCGACAAATACAAGATTCCGCCCAACCGTATTTCTTCCTTCGAACCTCTCTGGGAACCAGTGTTTACCGATGGTAATTATACCATTTATCGCTGGCGCGGTGGTTGAACGATCTTAAAAGGGCGCTTGTATATGCCGCATCTCCTCCTTCGTTCTCTGCACACTACCTAAATCTATGTCGAAACACCATCATCCTCGCACCTCCCAACACGACCATGTTGTCGCCGCGACCATGGTACCTGCACCGCCGCTACCCGACTGGATGCGACGTGTAACCATGGAGCAATTGGCGTACGCCGTACTACTGCTGGTACCGTTGATCATCCGCCTGATCGATCTCGGCGCCCGCCCCCTGGCCCCGACTGAAGCCAGCACCGCCCTGAGAGCCTGGCAGGCCAGCCAGGGACATGCCCCCAACCTCGATGCCGGTATCCCCGTCCTTTTCACCCTGGATACACTCACATTTTGGCTGATTGGCGCCAGCGATGGCCTTGCTCGCATCTGGCCCCTCATTGCCTCGAGCGCGTTAATCCTCGTTCTTCTCGACTGGCGACGCTGGCTAGGACGTGTTCCTACCCTCCTCACCGCTACCCTCCTCACATTCTCCCCCTTGCTCAATGCCTTTGCCCGTCGTAATGATGGCGTTAGCTTTGCTTTACTCGCTGCTGCGCTCATGGTCGCGGGTTGGGCACGTGTCCAGAATGAAGATCGACGAGGTTGGGGGTTGCTGGCTGCAGGCGTAGGCCTGTCCTTGATCAGTGGCCCGACCGGGTTCAGTGGTCTACTGGCTCTGCTGGTGCTGATCCTTTTCTCCTTGCGGAAAGGCCACAATTTACCCTCCTGGCCTGGCATTTCGCATCTTGCGATTGCTGTTATTGTGTTGCTGGTGGGAGGAACGGCCTTTTTCATGTACATCGATGCCTTGGGACTGGCAGCTGTCAATCTGACCACCTGGCTCCAGAGCTGGACACTGCGCCCCGGTGCTGTGCTGTGGGCGGCCATCCACCTCCTAGTCGATGAGCCCCTCATTGTCCCCCTGGGCCTGGCCGGGCTGATTGTAGGGTTGCGTCGCCGTTCGACTTCATCCTTCCTGCACCCAGCCGCCTGGCTACTCCTGATTGTTGCCCTTTTGCAAGGCCCTGATGCCGCCGGCAGTCGAGCCTTGCTTACTCTTTTCCTCGCCCCCCTCGCTGCCCAATTCATCCTCGATTTCCGGCGGGAAGGAGATTTCTCCTGGGATGAAGCTGAGCCCGTGCTCTATGGCATCGTCTTCGAAATACTCCTGGCTCTGAGCGTTTTTTCCCTCATCACCTACAGTTGGTCGGGCGAAAAATCGCAATTATCGCTACTCGCCGGTGCTCTCGTAATGTCCGTCGTTGTCAGTGCCGTTTTTATTCTCTTCATCGGCTGGCGTCGTGTGCTCAGTGTGGGCGCCTTAGCCATTATCCTCTCCCTGGCAATTTACAACTTTGCCGAGATTTCTGCTATCGGTTTTGATAGAGCTGCACCCCGCTATGCTACCCTTTATGCCCAGGATACTCGTATTGCCTTACGCGATCTGCGACAGACTGCTGGCGACATTAGTGAGCGACAGCGAGGCGATCGCTGGGCGCTTTCTATCGCCATTCTTTCCGATGTGCCCGGCGCCGATCTGCTACAATGGGAGCTGCGGCAATCGCCTTATGTGCAAGTGGTGGATAGCATATCGCTCGAAAATGCACCCCCTCTGGTGATTGCCCCCACTGGTCGAGAGCTGAATCTAAGCGAGCGCTATGCCGGTGAGCCCTTCCGTATTCTCGATACCTGGACCCCCACCCAGAGTGACATTCGCCAAAAAATCGCCTGGCTCATTTTCCGCACGGCCCCCTGGGATCGCCCCACTACTGACGTCGTTCTCTGGGTAGACGGCCAGTTTCTCATACCCCCCGAAAGCAAGCAATAAGGAGTGAGACTCACTTATGACTTCACCTACGCCCTCATCCTCCCCCAAATCCTTACTCGAAAGTCCGGCCGTCGTGGCGGTACGCCTGAACTGGGAGAAAATCGCCTGGACAGCCCTTTTGCTTATCGCCTTAGTCCTGCGCATTTATCAGCTGGGCACACGCGTCATGAGCCATGACGAAAGCCTGCATACCACCTACAGCTACAACCTTTATTCCGGTATCGGCTTCAAACATGACCCCTTGATGCACGGACCTTTGCTGTTCCACCTTACTGCTGCCAGTTACTTCCTCTTTGGCCCTAGCGACTTCTCTGCCCGCCTTCCTGTCGCCCTCCTCGGTGTGGGCGTAGTTTGGTTGTTGTGGATGGCACGGGATTGGTTAGGTAAACGTGGCGCCTTCCTCGCTGCCACCCTCATTACCTTCTCCCCCACCATGGTTTACCACAGTCGCTATATTCGTCATGACATCTACGCCATCTTCTTTGCCCTCGCCGTTATTCTCCTTGCCTTTCGCTATATCGACCGGGGCGAAAGCAAATGGCTGTTGTGGATGTCAGCCATGCTGGGCTTGCTTTACACCACCAAAGAGGTGGCTTTCATCTATGTTGTCATATTTGTCGCATTTTTCTTG
>JAADFV010000301.1 GCA_013152695.1 Chloroflexota bacterium
CCTCAAGGGGGCTTGGGCGTGTTCGCGCCAATGCCACAATCGTCATGTCGGAGGGGGGGCTTGTCAACAAGAATTTCATACAAACCAGGATCTTCTCCCCCTGAGCTTGCTCGGGGGGAGCTTGGAGGGGGGCAGCTCCCCAAAAAACCGAATCCTATATTGCAAGATATAGTCCTGTCTCTAGCGAACCTAACGGGCAGCGGCGTCGTGCGGGAATTGCTAGCCTCTACTCCCTACTTCTTACTCCTTGCTTCTTACTCCCTACTCCTCCCTCCTCCTGCCAAATCAGCCAGGGAGAGGGGGTGGCGGCTGGGGTCGAGGAAATAGGGATGGATAGGCACGAAGCGGAAGCGGATATCGTCGATGACGCGCAGATAGCCTTCGGCTGTGCGCTGCCAGGTGTACATATCGTGCACACGCTGAATGCCCACATCATGAAAATGCTGCCATCGTTCTGGCTCTTTAAGCAGGGGCAACAGACCGCGAGCGATATCGGCCGGGTCTGTCGGGTCGACTAACACGCCGTAAGCCTTACCGGTTCGCTCGTCGTATAGGCTCTCGCTGGGGCCACCGTTTTTTGTGACGACGCCCGGCAGACCGGCGGCAATGGCCTCGAGGGGCGCCAGGCCGAAAGGCTCGTACAGGGCGGTAAGGCAAAAAATACTGCGTCGCCGCGCCAGGTAGCGATAGGCTGCGGCCAGTTCCAACTGACTATCGAGGGAAAAGGCGCTGACTTTGCCCCACAGGTCATGCTGTTCGATGATCTCTACGATTTCATCCAGAATTGCACGCTCATTCGCTGCCAAGTCGGCATGATCGCGTAAAGGGTCTTCCAGGCCACGGACCACAATCACGAGATTGGCGTGAGCTTGCAGCCCTTTATCATGCGCAAAAGCCAGCACCAACGCCCGGTGGTTCTTCTTTGCATCCAGGCGACTCGAACTGATGATGGTAGGGAGATGAAGGCGGTCAGGGTGCAGGTCGCGGGAACATGCGTTCGATATGAGCGCGTGTGTCCGCCTCACTCTCGTTCTGCACAGTTTCCGCAAAAATGCGCAGATTTACCCCCGGTGGCACGACAGCAAACCGTCGCTCATCGCTTGTGTCGATAGCGCCGGCGTAAGCAGGATGGCCGTATTGTTCCATACGTTCCTGGCGCGTACTCACGATGACCTTGTCAGCGCGGTTCATGGCAATGCGTTCTGCCATCAGGCGCCGGCCGAAGTGATAGTGAGCGTCCAGTGCCACTACGCTTTCGTTTCTCGCTCGTAATTTATCCAGTTTTTGCGCACCGAGGGAATGGGCGGTGAAGGTATAAGGTACGCCCAGCCGCTCACGCAGGAGGGCGCCCGCCAGACCGCCGTCGGCGTAGTGCGTGGTGAGGGCGTGAGGATGGCGGCCCTCTCGTCTATAAAAGGCTTCAATCCCGGGCGCCCATTCTGTACCCAGATAGGGCCACAACTCCTCCTTCCGTAAAAACTGGGGTGGTCCGCAAGGAATTCGTACAATCCGCAGGCCTTCGACATCGGGGTAGGCATCCAATTCTCCGGCAAATTCGGGCCACTGCGGGTCCTGAATTTGCCGGGTGACGATGTCCACTTGATGCCCCATTTCCGCCATGGCGCAGGCTAGTTCCTTGACATAAACGAGCTGGCCGCCAAAATCGGGATGTTCGGTCCAGTAACTATCTTTGGGATCGAAGTTGCCCTGGGGGTTGAGAAAGGCGATGAACATGGCAGTAGTTTGCTCTCAGGCAGTTAAATGCACACCATGATGGTCGGCCATGAGGGCAATTGTCCGTTCCAACTCCGATTGTACGTGCTCCTCCGTCCATTCCAATGCCTTTCCAAGCACCTGCGCGAGCTCTACCACCAGGTCATAAGTTAACTCGCCCAGCATGGCAAGGAGGGAACGGCGCAGGAGTAAATCGTCCAGATGCATGATCATTTCATGTTGGGCCAGGTAAGTGATTTCTCGCTGGCTGTAGTCGGGCCGAGTCTGCAAGGGTTCATCTTCACCTTCGGCAATAAAGGCGGCGACATCGGCTGCGCGCGTGCCATAGCGTTCCAGGAGGATATCGAGGCGTTCAGCAGGGACGCCGGTACGTTCATGGATGGCGGCAAGCCAGCGTTTTCGCGCTTCGTCTGTAGTGGGGTAACCGCGGCCACCGCCAATATCCATGTCGCGGGTGCTGATGATTCGCTCTCGTTGTAAGCGGCCCAGCACCTCATCGGCCACCTGCTCGGAAAAGGCACGGAAGGTCGTCCATTTACCACCGACCAGGGAGAGAACGGGGAAATCAAGGCCGTTACCGGCTTCGACCGCTTTGATGCTATGATCGCGGCTCACTTGTCCCGCCCGTTTGGCGTCGGCTACAGGCAAAGGCCGTACACCCGAGAACTGGAAGACAATGTGCTCCCGCCCCACCTGGATCGAGGGAAAGACCTTGGCAATCATTCCCAAGAAGTAGTCGATTTCCTCGTCGGTGCAGCGTGCATCATCCGGATTTTCGATGAAGATGTCGGAGGTGCCGATCAAAACCTTGTCCAAAAGGGGGAAGATGAGAACGATGCGTCCATCCTTGTTTTCGAAGAAAAATTCCTCTTCGGCGATGGCTTCGCGCAATTCAGGGTGATTCAAGACCAGGTGTGAACCTTTGGTGCCGCCGATGAACTTCGTTTTCTTACCCAAAGCCTCATTGGCAAAGTCAATCCAGGGACCGGCGGCATTGATGACAATGGTGGGCTCCACTTCCAGGGTTTCACCATTGATTTCATCATGCAGAACAACTTTGCCGTCATGGGCTCCCACGGCGCTCATATAGTTGATGGCGTGGGCTGGAGCGCCAGCTTCTTCCACATCCTTGAGCAAATCGATGCAAATGCGTTCGGGCGAAGGCATGGCACCATCGTAATAGGTGGCCGTACAGATAATTTCAGGATTCAGTTTGGGGTAATGCTGTAGGCTTTCCTTCCGCCACATGATTTTGTGTTTGGGAACGGTGCCCATATCTTTGGTATAGGCGTCGTAAAGCATTAGGCCAATCTTGATGACCAAAAAGCCCCGTTCTGCCGGCCGGTCGAGCCAACCCAAGAATTTGAGAGGAGCGTTGAGAATTCCAGACAGCCATTTGAAGATGGGGATGACTGTGGGGAGTGGTTTTACATAATGAGGAGCGTGAGCGATCAGGCGATTCCGCTCATGCACCGCTTCGCGTACCAGCCGGAATTCGCCATTTTCGAGATAACGGATGCCGCCATGCACCATGTGCGACGAAGCAGCACTGGCGCCCGAACAAAAATCGCCGCGATCGACAAGTAACACATCGACCCCTTGCAAAGCCAGTTCGCGATACGTGCCAATGCCGTTAATGCCGGCGCCGATAATCAATACCGACACCTGTGGATGTTGGCGAATTCTTTCGATATTTTGCGACCGATTCATGATGTTTCCTCGTCAAGTAGGTACTTTTTGAGTCAATCCGTGTGCTTTGAGCAGAGAAAAGAGTTCTGCCGTGACCTCATCCGCAGGCTTCGATCCATCTACCTCTGCCAGGAGGCCCTTGCCGAAATAGTAGCCTACCAGGGGTGAGGTCTGTTTGTAATAAACATAGAGCCGATTTTTCACCGTCTCCGGAGAATCATCCTCACGTTGATAGAGCTCACCGCCATCGATATCGCACACACCATCCTGTTTTGGGGGATTGTAGATGATATGATACATCTGCCCACAGGTGCGGCAGACACGCCGGCCTGTGATTCGTTTCATCACCTCATCATCACTCACTTTGACCAGGATCGCCAGGCTGAGGCCACCATCAGCCGCCAATAACTCATCTAAAGCCAGCGCTTGTGCAAGATTGCGGGGGAAACCATCCAAAATGGCACCATGAGCACAATCTTCTTGCTGCAACCGCTCCTTCACCATGCGAATCGTCACCTCATCAGGAACCAATTCCCCTCTGTCAATATACGTTTTGGCCAAGACACCCAAAGGCGTATTATTTTTGATATTGTAACGGAATAAGTCACCTGTCGAAATCTGCGGTATGCCTAGATGCTTCTGGAGTCGCCGCGCCTGTGTGCCTTTACCTGCACCAGGAGGTCCCAACAAGACCAAAAAAATGCGGTTCGACGTAGTCATACTTACAACCTCGTAAATAATGAAAAAAATTGAACAAACAGACTTTACCACAACTCACAACCGAAAACCAATTTCATGCCCCAAGTGTTAGGAGCATTACAAGGTGGGGGCAGGGAGCAAGAAGCAGGGAGTAGGAAGTAGGAAGCAAGGAGCAGGAAGTAAGAAGTAAGGGGTGCTCGCCTGTGTGGGTAGGAAGACGGGAGACAGAAGAGTGCTTTGAAAGGATCTCCGCAGGGGCGAGGAATTCCGTAACAGGCCATCTTTCGGAAAATGCGTGACATCAGGTAAGACAGATGGGCTGATGCAGTGTCCGGGTAGGAATTGCTCGCCTGTGTGGGAGGGAAGACGGAAGACGGGAGACGGAAGAGTGCTTTGAAGGGCTATCCGCAGGAGGGGCGAGGAATTCCGCAACAGGCTCTCTTTCGGAAAAGCGTGACATCAGGAAAGATAAATGGGCTGATGCAGTG